>NZ_KV788739.1:0-8027 GCF_001807385.1 Brachybacterium sp. HMSC06H03
CCCCGCCGAGAGAGTGGACGCGGCGCTGTCGAACTACTTCCGCCTCGGGAACCTCACCGCACTGCGCGAGCTGGCCCTGCTGTGGCTCGCCGACGAGGTCGACCAGGCACTGAAGGACTACCGCTCCGAGCACTCGATCGACAGCCGCTGGGAGGCCCGCGAGCGGGTGGTCGTGGCGCTGACCGGCGGGTCCGAGGGGGAGGCGCTGCTGCGCCGCGGCGCCCGTGTCGCGGCGCGCTCCGCCGGTGGCGACCTGATCGCCGTGCACGTCACCAGCCAAGACGGGCTGCTGCACAGCAGCCCCGGGGCGCTCACCCGGCAGCGCGCCCTGGTCGAAGAGCTCGGCGGCACCTACCACCAGGTGGTCGGCGAGGACATTCCCACCTCCCTGGTGGGCTTCGCTCGCTCCGTCGAGGCGACCCAGCTCGTGATCGGGGTGAGTCGGCGTGGTCGTCTCGCTGCCGCACTCACAGGACCCGGCATCGGGGCGACTGTGGTGCGCGAGTCCGGGGACATCGACGTGCACATCGTGACCCACTCCGCCGCTGGCGGCCGCCTCGCATTGCCGCGGATCGGAGGGGCGCTCACCCCCGCCCGCCGTCTGGCGGGTTTCGTCCTTGCGCTGCTGGGCGGTCCGTTGCTGACCGCCGCGCTGCTGGCCCTGCGCACCGAGGAGTCGATCACCTCCGACGTGCTCAGCTACCAGCTGCTCGTTGTCGTGGTCGCCCTGACCGGCGGGATTTGGCCCGCGCTCTTCGCCGCGCTGCTCTCCGGTCTCACCCTCGACTTCTTCTTCATCGACCCGCTGCACACGATCTCCATCGCCGAGCCGCATCACCTCCTCGCGCTGCTGCTGTACGTGACGATCGCGGTGCTGGTGAGCGTGGTCGTAGACCGTGCGGCACGACGCACCCGAGCCGCCCGACGGGCCGAAGCGGAGTCCGAGCTGCTCCAGACCGTGGCCGGCAGCGTGCTGCGCGGGGACGATGCGATCCAGGCACTCGTGGACCGCACCCGCGAGGCCTTCCAGCTGGACGCGGTCGAGGTCCGCGACGAGGACGGCACCGTGCACGCCTCCTCTGGCGCCCCCCTGCCGGAGTCCGGGACCACGGGCCTCCCGCTCGCCCAGGACGCCCGTCTCGTGCTGCACGGCGGGGACCTCCGGGCCTCTGAACGGCGCCTCCTCAGCGTCGTCGCCGCGCAGATCGACGCCGCGATCGAGCATCGCCGGCTCGCCGCGACCGCGGAGGAGATCATCCCGATCGCGGCCTCCGACAGGGTGCGCGGTGCGCTGCTTTCGGCGCTCAGCCACGACCTGCGCCGCCCCCTCGCCGCGGCGGCGACGGCCGTGGGCGGGCTCCGCACCGCCGACGGTCACCTCTCCCCGGAGGACACGCGGGAGCTCCTACTCACGGCCGAGGAGAGCTTGGACTCGCTCGCCGCCCTGGTGGGCGACCTGCTCGACGTCAGCCGCCTGCAGGCCGGAGTCCTGACCATCACGAGCCTCCCCACGGATCCCGCCTCGGCGATCGCCCAGGCGCTCGACGAGCTGGAGCTCGGCCCCACCGCGGTGCGTCTCGCCCTCGCCCATGACGAGCACACCGCCGAGGCCGACCCGGTGCTGCTCAAGCGGGCCCTCGTGAACCTGCTGGCCAACGCCGCCCGCTACTCTCCACCTGACCGACCGGTGACCCTTACTACCAGTACCTTCGGCTCCCGGCTGGAAATCCGGATCATCGATCACGGGCCAGGCATCCCCGAAAACCGCCACAACGATGTCTTCGTCCCCTTCCAACGCCTCGGCGACACCGACAACACCAGCGGTCTAGGCCTCGGACTCGCCCTGTCCCGCGGCTTCGTCGAGGCGATGCACGGCACTCTGAACCCTGAGGACACCCCGGGCGGTGGATTGACCATGGTCGTCTCCCTCCCTCTCTCCCCTCCGACGCCGCAGGAGACCCCATGAAGATCCTCATCGCGGACGACGATCCACAGCTCCTGCGCGCCCTGCGAATTACACTCACAGCCAAGGGATACTCCGTGGTCACCGCGAGCGACGGCGCCGACGCGATCAGCACCGCGATCGACGAGCACCCGGACCTCTATCTCCTGGACCTGGGCATGCCGCACTTCGACGGAGTCGAGGTGATCCAGGCCCTGCGCGGCTGGACGCAGGCTCCGATCCTGGTGGTCTCCGGGCGCACCGGCGCGCCCGACAAGGTCGACGCCCTGGACGCGGGCGCCGACGACTACGTGACCAAGCCGTTCTCCGTCGAGGAGCTGCTCGCCCGGATCCGCGCCCTCACCCGACGGGTCCCGCAGGACGAGGAAGTGATGGTCGTCCGCCTCGGCGACGTCACGATCGACCTCGCCGCCCGCAGCGTGGTGCGTCATCTACCCTCCGCCCGCCGCCAGATCCGACTCACACCCACCGAGTGGCAGGTGATCGATACCCTGGTCCGCCACCGCGGGAAGCTCGTCTCGCGCCGGACCCTGCTCACCCGGATCTGGGGCACCGAGCACGTCGAGGACACCGGCTACCTGCGCCTGTACATCTCGCAGCTGCGCAAGAAGCTCGAGGACGACCCGTCCAGCCCGCGCCATCTCCTCACCGAGCCCGGGATGGGATACCGCCTCGAGGATGCCGTTCTGGAACGGTCGGGAGGCATCGACGGGGCCGCATCGCCCTCCTGACCCTCTTCGCCTTCGACCCCGACGGGGAGACACCAGATTGACACGAGGCGCACCGAGCCAAGTAGCGCCGCAAGTGCCCCGCCATCAACCGTGCACATCCACAAAAAAACAGCCAATCTGACACACATCTGCTCACTCGGGTATACCCCAGAGTTGCACCTGCAGGCAGTTCGGGGAACGCCAAGTGGACCCGTGGCCGACGATGCAGACTCGGGGCATGACGATTCCCCCTTCGATCCCGGACCCCGCCGCCGCGCTTCGGTCAGCGCTCAAGAGCTTTGACCCGCTCGCCTATACGCGCAACGCGCTTAGGGGCTTCGATCCCACTGCCGCGGCCCGCGCCGTGATGGCTGACTTCGACCCGGCCGCCGCTACACAGGCGACCTTGCGGAACTTCGATCTGACGGCTGCTACGCACATCTCGGCGCAAAGCATCGACGTCACTGCCTTGACTCAAGCTGCGCTGAGAACGCTTGACCCATCGGCTGCGCTGAAGCGCGCGTTGGCCTCGTTCGCTCCGACCGCGATCGGGCAGGTGGAGCTAAGGACGATGTCGTTCCAGACAGGAGTCGACGTCCTAGGCATCCTCAAGAGGATGAGCCTGACGACCGACCAGGTGCCGGCAGTGCCGGTTCCAGGATTCGATGCGGCGGTCAGGGATGCTCTCACTTCTGCCGCGGCTGCCGTCGGGGCGAACATCGACCTCCCCGAGGGCGAGATCGAGTATGCGGCGATGCCCGACCCGGCGATCTCTCTCAGCCCTGAGTTTGAGGAGCTAGCGGCCTCCGCGGCTGAGCGACACCAAAGCGCAGATTGGCCGCAGACAGCGCGCACCACGATCACCTGGATCTCCTACATCATTCTCATCCTCAGCCTCACCCAGCAGGCCGCGCCCACGATCCACGAGAATGATCCGACAGGCATGACGGATGTTGTCGCAGAGCACTGGCCCGAGCAGGCCCAGCTCCCTGACTGGTTCGTGGATATCTACCTGCTGGCCTACGCCATCAAGTCCGCACGCCCTCGGTCGACGGAAGACTCTGAGAGCGACTGACCGAGAGCGTCCTGCCGGCCACGAGTCGTGTGCGACGGTGGGACGATGCGGTGTGGCCACGAGATCGAAGAACATGCGCGAACGGGACGCTCGAGTGGTCGCGGCTGCCTGGCGGTTGATCGCCCGCGAAGGTCTCGGTGCTCTCACCGTGAAGGCCCTTGCCGACGAGGCCGGCGTCGCGCCGAGCTCGATGCTGTACACGATGCCGAATCACGCGGTAGTCCGGGAGCGTGCCCTCGCGGCGATCGCACCGGCCATCCGGAAGCGGATCAACGCGCTGCCGGCCGAGCCGGCGGAGGGGTCTGAGCGGGCACGGATGCTGCTCGAGGCGATGCTGCCGCTCGACGCCGAGCGCCGTCTCGAGGCATCCGTCTTGCAGGTGCTCAGCGCGAGCGCGCTCACGGAGTCCGGCCTGCAGCCGATCTGGCGGGAGGTCGACGGGACGATCCGCGACGTGTGCGCCCAGGCGCTCCGCTCTCAGGGCATCCGCGGCGACGTCGTCGCCCTGGATCACCTCCACACGGTCATGACCGGGCTGATCGCCCAGCTCATGAACCGGGGCGAGTCCCGCTCGACCAGGTGGGCTCACGCGGTCCTCGAGCGAGCATTGGCCGGGTAGCTGCTCGACGCTCTCGTGGGCTCACCGGTTATGAGACTCGGCTCGGCCGCAAGGCGCGAGGGTGGCCCGCACCCTCGCCGCCGGGGGAAAGCGCTGGGGTGCGGGCCACGTCGAACACGCTACCTGGGCGTGGGCGGCGGGCCGCTGCTGGGCAGCGGCTCATCCCCGCCCGGAGCGCCGACGCGGTGCAGGCATCCGGCCGGCACTCCCGGACCTCAGCCGTCGGCGCCGGCGACCTGTCCCGTATAGCGGCAACGAGTGCTGGGCCGGTGTCGCTTGATCGGGTCACGGTCAGTGAACTGACACATGGGTGATCCTTTCCGCCCCGCCAGCCGGACGCTTCGCGTCCGATCGACCGGAGGGACATACCGCCCAGTGGGCGGGTCTCACCGTCATGTGTGCCGCACCGGCCGACGACGGCGCGGAGAGGATCTGCGACCCCTAGGGGGAGGCCGTCCGGATCGTCAGGGCTCGCGCGTAGGCTGGCGCGCCCACTCGGCGGGAGGAGGTGAGTCGGGAGATCGCGGAGGCGCTGGTCATGGCGGTGGCACTGGTGACGGCGATGCTCAATCTCGGCGCGGCTGTGCTGCGGCTGCTCGAGGCGGAGCGGGGTCGACCTCGTCGGGGTCGTGGCGGACGGCACCGGCGGTGAGTAGGCGGGAGGGGTCGGCTGGCGAGCCGGCCCCTCCCGCTGCTGGGTCCGGGCTACGGGGCGGGGTCGCGATTCGGGACGATGTAGAAGAGCTGGCGGCCGCGGGCCGGGGTGAATCCGTGGCGCATGTACTTCGTGTGCAGCTCGGTCGTGTGAGCAACAGCGGTGACGACGACGCGAGGGGGAATGACGGTGCGAAGGAGAGTCCGGGCGAGCCGCGCTGCAGCCGGTTCGGTGTCCGGGAGCTGCGCGAGCATCATCAGGTCCCAGCGCTCCCCTGCTGGGATCTTGCGCCGGAGCGGGCGCAGCCGCTTCCTCTCTCGCCGGCTGTGCCGACTGCCGATCATCGCGTCGACGAGCAGCACGACGCAGAACGTCGCAGCGACACCGGTCCCTGCCTCGAGCACGTACCCCGGCTCGAGTCTCGATGCGAGGCTGAGGGGTACGCCGACCGTGACGAGGAACGCGACCACGGCGGTGCCTCCGGCGAGGCTGCGGAGGTTGCGGCGGGGCGCGGCTACGGCCACTCCGGTGCGGGACGGGTCGAGGTAGAGGTATCCGGGCACGGTGCTGTAGATCGCGATGAGCAGGAGGAACGGCGTGACGGCGAGGGCGTGCACCTGTGCGAGGCGTCGGGAGTGAAGACGGCGGCCGACGCGCGACTCGTTGGTGAAGGCACGTGAGAGGATCCACGCGGCGCGCGGGATGTCTCGCCACCGTGCGGGTCGGGGACCTGGTGCGTTGGCGGTCATGGCTGATCACTTGCTCTGGTCGAGGTCGGGGCAGGCTCTCCATGAGCCGGCACCGGCGTCGCGGGCGGTTGCGGTGGCTGCCTCGTAGTCTGCCGTGCGTGTTGGTGCAGGTTCGCTCGAGGGCGCCCAGGCGTAGGCGTAGCCGGCGGCGATGAGGGCGGCGCCGGTGTCGGTGCCGTCCTCCAGCTCGACGTAGCGCAGGAGTCGGCCGTAGCGGTCTTCGTCGTCAGCCTGGGGGTCGCTGATGAGCTCGATGGCGGTGCCCTCGGGGAGAAGGGCGCGCAGCTGCTCGGCGGCTGCCTCTCCCCCGCACTGGCCGGGCTCGTCGTCGTGCGGCAGCTCGGGGGTGTTGATGCCGAGGAGGCGCACGCGCTTGTTCTCACCTTCGCTGTCGGTGACCTCGATGGTGTCGCCGTCCAGGACGTAGTCGACGGCGGCGGTGTCCGTCGTCGCCTCCGTGGGGGCGAGGGGCGTGCAGGCAACTGTGAGAGGTGCGAAGGCGGCGAGAGTGAGTAGCGCTCGGAGCGGGGCGATGGCCATGGCGGGCTCCTGGTCGAAGGGGGTGTATCGAGTGTGCCGGGGGCGGGCGGGATCCGGGAGGATCCCGTCCGCCCCCGGGTGGTCATGCGGCGTGACGGCGGTGGTTGAGGAGGTCGGAGTGCTCGCCTCGGTAGGGGTGGGTGGTGTTGTTGGCGGTGGCGATGAGGTCGGCGTCGGCGGGGTCCTCGGTCCAGAGTTGGGCACCCTCGCGCAGGAGGCGGAGCGGGAATGCGCTCGCGGCGCTGGTGAGCGGGCCGGGGACGGCCCAGACGGAGGGGCAGGTGAGGGAGGCTCCGTAGGCGGTGCTGCGGTGCGCGCCCTCAACGAACAGGGCATGGTGGGCGATCGCGCCGCGGAGGGCGGCGGCGTCGAGGAGGTCCCAGCGGGTGGGGCCGGCGTCAGGGTCGGTGGCGACGGTGAGGAGGAGGCCTCCCTGGTCCTGCACGTGGTGGGCGAGGTGGGCGTTGCCGCGCGGGTAGGGGCGGTTCAGGCCTGCGGCCTGGACGAGGACGGTGCGGTCCGGGCGGGCGGCGCGGACGGCGGTGCCGTCGATGCCGTAGGCGGTGCTGGCGATGAGGATCGCTCCGCGCTGGGTGAGCATCTCGGTGGTGCTGGTGGTGACGGCCTCGCCGTAGGGGGTGCTGGCGCGGCTACCGGTGATGAGGACGCGGCCGGGGGCGACGAGGAGGTCGAGGTTGCCGCGGGCGGTGACCTGGCGGCCGTGGATGGTGAGGGTCTGGTCGGTCATGGTGTGCTCCTTGGTGGTGAGGGTCAGCGGTTGCGGAGGTCGGCGAGGGCCTCGGCGAGCTCGGGGCAGTCGGGCTGGTGCGCGGTGAGGTCGCGGCCGCCGCCGTAGAACTCGCTGAGAGCGGGGATGTCGCGGTGGCAGCTGTGGCAGTGGGTGGTGTTCTCGTCCATGGGTGTCTCCGTCGGTGTGGTGGGTGGCCCGGTCGTTTTTTCCCCGTGCCCTGGTGCTTTTGAACGGGCCCCGGAGCGAGGGAGCACACCCGGAGGGCCGGGTAGTCGAGAAGTTCTCGGCGAGATAAGCGCAGCGCGTCGGGAAGTTGTCGGCTGCCCGGACCCCGCGCAGCGGGGTTGTGTGGAGGAGCGCAGGGGTCATAGTGAGAAGCCCAGGACACGGGGAATGAGGGATGCGCCCCGCGACGGGTCGCGGGGCGTGCGCAGGGGCCGGCGGAGCCGGTCGCCGTCAGAGGGTCGCCGGTGAGGCGATGCTCGAGAGCACGGAGTGCGCTGTAGCGGCGGAGTGCCCGGCGCAGCCGGGCGCCGCTTGGGTGAGGGACCCGGGCCCTTGGCCCGGGTCCGGCTCACCGGTCGGTGCGGTTGTAGACGTCGCCCTCGATGTACTCGAGGCTCTCGCCCGTGGCGGGGTGCTGCGCGGTCCAGTAGTAGGCGGCGTTGTACTCGGTGACCTCCCATCCGGCGATGGTGAGCGAGCCCAGGAGTTCGCGGTCCATTCCGCCGTGGAAGAACCCCGAGTCGGAGCTGTCGCTGCCCAGGAGGCGAAGGACCTCGGCGCTGGTGGTGGGTGCGGCGGCCTCGATCTCGTCGAGCTGCCGGTGGATGCGGCCCCAGAACGGGTCCTGGCGCTGGCGAGCCTCCATCTCGAGGAGGCGCTCGTAGGTGCTGATCTCGGGGGTCATGGTGTGCTCCTTCGTCCTGCTGTTCGGGGGTGCTGACAAGGAGCGGGGGATGCGC
>NZ_KV788740.1:0-6974 GCF_001807385.1 Brachybacterium sp. HMSC06H03
GCTGACGCTGTACTTCTCCTTCAAGGTCGCGCCCGCCGCCGCCCGGCCCCGTCGACGCTGGCTGCGCTGGGTGCTGCTGATCGGCTCGCTGCTGGGCATCCTCGCCTCCCTGGCCGTGCTGTACCTGGTGGTGATCAGGCCGCTCGGCATCGGCACCGCGCTGGTCGCCCTCACCGCAGCGCTCGTGCCGGTCGCGCTCGTGCTCGGCGCGGTGTGGTGGCTGGATCGATACACGCCGCAGCCCCGGCTCTCGCTCGTCTCCGCCTTCGCCTGGGGTGCGATCGGATCCGTGCTGCTGTCGCTGTTCTTCGGGACCTTCTTCGACGCCTGGATCTCCCCGCAGGAGGAGACCGAGCTGATCGACTCCTTCCTCGGTGCGGCCGTGCAGGCACCGGTGATCGAGGAGACGATGAAGTCCGCGGGCCTGTTCGCCCTGCTCGTCTGGGGGCGACGCTTCATCTCCGGTCCGCTCGACGGCGTCGTCTACGCCGCCCTCATCGCCGGCGGCTTCGCCTTCACCGAGAACATCCTCTACTTCGGGAACTCCTTCCATCAGGCGCAGGCCGCCGGGACCGTCGACGTCTTCTGGCAGACCTTCTTCCTGCGCGGCATCCTCTCGCCCTTCGCCCACGTGTCCTTCACCGCCCTGTGCGGCCTCGGCCTCGGCATCGCGGCCGAGCGCCGCTCGCTGATGCTCTACTTCGGCCTGGGCCTCGGCGGGCTGTCGCTCGGGATGGCGCTGCACGCGCTGTGGAACGGCTCGAGCTTCTTCCTCCCGGTGGACCCGGAGGCGCCGCTGGCCGGGTTCCTGCGCTACTACGTCACCGTGCAGGTGCCGATCTTCCTGCTGCTGGTGGGCATCGTGCTGTTCCTGCGCCTGCGGGAGAAGCGGATCCTGCGCCGCCAGCTGTCCGAGTACGGCAGGGCGGGCTGGTTCTCGCCCGACGAGGTCGAGATGCTGGTCTCGATGCGTCGGCGCCGTCGCGCCGAGACCTGGGCGGGCCGCCACGGCGCCGTCGCCCGGATGGGCATGCACGACCTGATCCGCGCCGCGATCTCGCTGGGCATGGAGCGGCACAGCGTCCTGTTCGGCCGGCCGACGGCGAGGACCCGCGCCCGCGAGCGCGCGCTGCTCGAGCAGATCACCGCCGACCGTCGTCTGATCGGTGCGCTGACCGCCCCCGTCGTCCGCGGCTGAGCAGTGCCGTCCTCGGGAGCCGGGCTCGCCCTGAGGTGCCTGCGCGGAGCCGGTCGCGAGCACACTGCACCCGACCCACTAGGATGGGGCGTCGATCCGCCCTTCCGGGCGGACGAGCGGAAGGAGAGAGATGGCCGGGCATTCCAAGTGGGCGACCACCAAGCACAAGAAGGCTGCCCTCGATGCCAAGCGGGGCAAGCTGTTCGCCAAGCTGGTGAAGAACATCGAGGTGGCCGCACGCATGGGCGGCCCCGACCCGGCCGGCAACCCTACTCTCTATGACGCCATCCAGAAGGCGAAGAAGACCTCCGTCCCCAATGACAACATCGACCGCGCCGTCAAGCGCGGCGGCGGGCTCGACGGCGGCGGCGTCGACTACGAGACGCTGATGTACGAGGGCTACGCCCCGGGCGGCGTCGCCGTGCTGGTCGAGTGCCTCACCGACAACAAGAACCGCGCCGTCTCCGAGGTGCGCCTGGCCTTCAACCGCAACGGCGGCAACATGGCGGACTCCGGCTCGGTCTCCTATCTCTTCGAGCGCCGGGGCGTGGTCACCGTCGCCAAGGGCGAGAACACCGAGGACGACCTGCTCGAGGTCGTGCTCGACGCCGGCGCCGAGGAGATCAACGACGAGGGCGAGACCTTCGAGATCCTCTCCGAGGCCACCGACGTGGTCGCCGTGCGCACCGCGCTGCAAGAGGCGGGGATCGACTACGAGAGCGCCGAGGCGCAGTTCGTGCCGACCATGCGCACCCCCGTCGACCTCGAGGGCGCGCAGAAGGCGCTTCGCCTGATCGACGCGCTCGAGGACAGCGACGACGTGCAGGCCGTCTACTCCAACCTCGACATCCCCGACGACGTCGCGGCCCAGCTGGACGAGCAGGAGTGAGCGGGAGGGACGGCGCGGCCCTCGCCCGGGCCGCGCCGTCCCTCCTGACGCGGGCCGCACCACCCGGACCGGGGAGAGACCCGTTGACACCGCCGACGGCGATGCCGGAAGGGGAGGAGCGAGGATGACGACCCTGCGCGTGCTGGGGGTCGACCCCGGGCTGACCCGCTGCGGGATCGGCATCGTCGACGCGATCGGCGGACGACGCGCTCGTCTCGTCCACGCGGGCGTGATCCGCTCGGACTCCGAGGAGCCGCTCGAGCAGCGCCTGCTCGGCATCGCCCGCGGGCTGCGCGCCGTGCTCGAGGAGTTCGCCCCCGATGCCGTCGGCGTGGAGCGGGTGTTCAGCCAGTCCAACATCTCCACCGTGATGGGCACCGCGCAGGTCTCCGGCATCGCGCTGCTCGAGGCGGCGGAGCGCGGCATCCCCGTCGCGCTGCACACCCCCTCGGAGGTCAAGGCCGCCGTGACCGGCAGCGGGCGGGCGGACAAGAAGCAGATCCAGTCGGTGCTGGTGAAAGTGCTGGGCCTGGACGCGGCACCCCAGCCCGCGGACGCCTCCGATGCCGTCGCGATCGCGCTGACCCAGCTGTGGCGGGGCGGCGGCCCCGTGGCGCTGGACCGCACGGGCGGCGCCCGCACGAGCGCGCAGGCCGTGTGGGCCGAGGCGGAGCGACGGGCCCGACGCGCCCGGGAACGCTCGACCTCCCGCCAGTGATCGAACAGGTGTTCTAGGGTGGTGGCGTGATCGCATCCCTGACCGGGCGGGTCGTCCGCCTCGACCTCGACGCCCTCGTGCTCGAGGTGGCCGGCATCGGCTATCTCGTGCGCACCACGCCGCAGGCCCTCGCCGCGACCCGTCACGGCGCCGAGCTCACCCTGCACACCGAGCTCGTCGTCCGCGAGGACTCCCTGACCCTCTACGGCTTCCCCCAGGCGGAGGAGGCCGAGACCTTCCGCATCGTGCAGTCCGTCACCGGGATCGGGCCGCGCACGGCGCTGGCCGTGCTCGCCGTGCTCGACCCGGAGGAGCTGCGCCGCGCCGTCGCCGAGCAGGACGTGAAGACCATCACCCGCACCCCGGGCATCGGCCCGAAGGTCGCCGGCCGGATGCTCCTCGAGCTCGGCGGGAAGCTGCCCGCGCCGAGCGAGGCCTCGCCTCAGGCGTCGTCGGCCTCGTGCGCGGCCCCCGGCGGCCCCGACGCCGACGTGGTCGAGGCGCTCGTCGGGCTCGGCTGGGCGGAGAAGGCGGCGCGCGGTGCCGTCGAGGCCGCGCGCGAGGAGGGCGGGGAGCAGCTCGACGCCGCCTCGCTCCTGCGCACGGCGCTGCGCGGTCTCGGAGGACATCGATGAGCGCACGGGCGACGGGCCGCGAGGAGGAGCGGGCCGGTAGGTCGTTCGCCGACGGCTCCTGGGAGGTGACCGAGGATGCGCCGCGCGCGGTGACGAGCCCCGAGTCGATGCCGCCCGAGCGCACCGCGGAGGCCGCGCTGCGCCCGCGCCGGCTCGAGGAGTTCGTGGGCCAGCAGGTGGTGCGCGACCAGCTCTCGCTCGTCCTCGACGCCGCCGCGGGGCGCGGCCGCGCCCCCGAGCACATGCTGCTCTCGGGGCCGCCGGGACTGGGTAAGACGACCCTCGCCATGATCATCGCCGCCGAGCTCTCCGCCCCGCTGCGCATCACCTCGGGACCGGCGATCCAGCACGCCGGGGACCTCGCCGCGATCCTCTCCTCCCTCGACGAGGGGGAGGTGCTCTTCATCGACGAGATCCACCGCCTCGCGCGGCCCGCCGAGGAGATGCTGTACATCGCCATGGAGGACTTCCGGGTGGACGTGGTGGTCGGCAAGGGCGTCGGCGCGACGTCGATCCCGCTGGACCTGCCGCCCTTCACCGTCGTCGGCGCCACCACCCGCGCCGGTCTCCTCCCGGCGCCGCTGCGCGACCGCTTCGGGTTCATCGGCCATCTCGACTTCTACGGCGCCGAGGAGCTGCGCGAGGTGGTGCGCCGCTCCGCCGTGCGGCTGGAGGTCGAGCTCGAGGACCGTGCCGCGATCGAGATCGCCTCCCGCTCCCGCGGCACGCCCCGCATCGCCAACCGTCTCCTGCGCCGGGTGCGCGACTGGGCCCAGGTGCGCGGCAGCGGCGCCCTCGACCTCGGCGCCGCGAAGGAGGCGCTGCGGGTCTACGAGGTCGACGACCGGGGCCTAGACCGTCTGGACCGCGCGGTGCTCAGCGCCCTGTGCGGCCGCTTCGCCGGCGGACCCGTGGGACTGTCGACCCTCGCCGTCGCGGTGGGGGAGGAGACCGAGACGGTCGAGACGATGATCGAGCCGTATCTCGTGCGCGAGGGCTTCCTGCTGCGGACCCCGCGCGGCCGAGCGGCCGCCCCCGCCGCTTGGGAGCACCTCGGCCTCGAGCCGCCCGCGGGGGCGGAGGGCACCCCGCCCATGCTCGGCCGCTTCTGAGCACGGGCGCCGGCCGGCCGCCCCGTGCGGAGCTCGGCGCTCCCGGGCGCCGGCTGGGAGGACCGCGGCGGACCGACGGGTACAGTGGGGCGGTCAGTCGCCCGCGGCAGGACCTCGCCCGTGCAGCAGCACGGACCCGAGGGGCTGTCCGTCGAGAGGAAAACCGTGGAGTTCCTTCCCATCCTGCTCATCATCCTCGTGATGATGCTGCCCCTGTTCCTGCTCTCCCGCAGTCAGCGCAAGGCGCAGGCCAGGCAGCAGGAGCTCGTCAAGAAGCTCGGCGTGGGCGACGAGGTGCGCACGCACTCCGGCTTCTACGGCCTCATCGTCGAGGAGTACGACGACGTGGTGGTGCTCGAGTCGGAGGACGGCACGCAGACCAAGTGGGCCCGCATGGCGATCGCGATGGCCGTGGACCCGGTCGAGGACGAGCAGGGCGAGGCCCTCGAGGGCGAGACCGTCGAGGGCGGGACCGTCGAGGGCGTCGCCCCTGAGGGCGCCGCCCCCCGCGGGGCGCAGGACGCCTCCACCACCGACCGGGTCTCGGGCGTCACCGTCGGCGACGAGGACCCCCGCGAGGACGGCTCCGCGCGCGGTCGCTGACCCGACCCGCGCCGCGCGCCCGATCGCGCACGATCCCGCGGGGCCTCCTCGCCCCGCCCTCCGCTCCCTGGCCCGTCGTCCTGAGGAATCCCCACCATGCCTGCACGCCGCATCGCCCTGGCGACCCTTGCGGTGCTGATCCTGCTGCTCGGCGGCGGGATCGGCGCCGGGGTCTGGAAGGGTGGCTGGCAGCCCGCCCCCAAGCTCGCCCTCGACCTCGAGGGAGGCACCCAGGTGATCCTCCAGGCGCAGTCGCGCGACGGCTCCGCGATCGACGAGACCGCCATGGAGCAGGCGCGGCAGATCATGAGCCAGCGCATCAACGCGATGGGCGTGGCGGAGACCGAGATCACCGTCCAGGGCGGCACGAACATCGTGATCGACGTGCCCGGGCAGATGGACCAGGCGACCTCCGCCGCGATCCGCCAGACCGCCGCGATGTCCTTCCGCCCCGTGCTCGGCCTGGTCGCGCCCGAGGGCAGCGGCGAGGCACTCCCCTCCGACGGGGGCGGCGCCTCGGACGCCGGGGGCGAGGAGTCCGCGGGGGAGACCTCCGAGGCCCCCGCCGATCCTTCGCAGCAGCTCTTCTCGGGCCTGCTCAGCGACGACTCCTCGATGGCTCCCGCGACCGGGACCGGAGAGGACGACCTGCCCTACCCGGCCTGGAGCATGGACTGGATGACCCCGGAGGTCCAGACCGAACTGATGAGCGCGGACTGCGTCGATCCCGCCGCGCAGCAGGAGCGCGCCGCGGAGACCGCCGCCGACGAGCCGATGGTCGCCTGCGCCCCGGACGGGAGCGCGAAGTACCTGCTGGGTCCCGAGGTCATCGCGGGCTCCTCGATCGAGGGCTCCTCCGTCGCCTCGGACGTCACCCCGACCGGTCAGCCGACGGGCTACTACGTCGTGAACATGTCCTTCGACGAGACCGCCGCGGAGTCCTTCTCGACCATGACCGGCGCCCTGTACAACGGCGAGGGCGCCACCGCCGCCTTCGGCATCGTGCTGGACGGGATGGTCATCTCGGCCCCCGAGGTGCAGGAGCCCTCCCCGGGCGGCGAGGCGTCGATCTCCGGAAACTTCTCCCAGGAGCAGGCGACCCAGCTCTCGGACCAGCTGCGCTTCGGTGCGCTGCCGCTCGAGTTCGAGGTCGCCTCCGAGCAGCAGATCTCCGCGACCCTCGGGGCGGACCAGCTCCAGATGGGCCTGATCGCGGGCCTGATCGGACTCGCGCTGGTGGTGGCCTACGCCTTCGCGCAGTACCGCCTGCTCGCGATCGTGACGACCTCGAGCCTGCTCATCATGGGCGTGCTCACCTACGCCACCCTCACCGTGCTCTCGAACATCCCCGAGATCGGCTACCGCCTCTCCCTCGCGGGCGTGGTCGGCCTGATCGTCGCGGTCGCGTTCACCGCGGACTCGTTCATCGTCTACTTCGAGCGCGTGCGCGACGAGATCCGCGAGGGCCGCGGTATCGCCGCGGCCGTGGACCACGGCTGGGACCGCGCCAAGCGCACCATCCTCGCCTCCGACACGGTCAACATCATCGCGGCCGTGGTGCTGTACCTGCTCTCCACCGGCGGGGTGCGCGGATTCGCCTTCGTGCTGGGGCTGACCACGCTGCTGGACCTCCTGGTCGTCTTCCTGTTCACGCATCCGGTGCTGCAGGCGCTCGTGCGCACGCGCTTCTTCGGGAAGGGCCATCCGTGGAGCGGCCTGGACCCGGCGCGCCTGGACCGTGACGTCCCCGCCTACGCCGGGCGCGGACGCGTCCGCCTCGGCGAGGAGCGCGGCCGCGGCGGTCGCCGCAGAGCCCGCG
>NZ_KV788741.1:0-4246 GCF_001807385.1 Brachybacterium sp. HMSC06H03
CGCTCGAGCCCCTGCTGCCCGCCCGCGTCGGCGCACGGCCCGGGGCGACCGTCGCCGAGACGGTGGGACGCCGGATGGGCCGACGGGTGCTCGAGCGGCTCGTCGCCCCGATCGTCGGCGGGGTGCACTCCGCCGATCCGGCCGAGCTCGAGCTCGCCGCCGCCTCCCCGCAGCTCGCGACGGGCCTGGCCGAGCACGGCTCGCTGGTGCGGACCGTGCGCCGCCTGCGCGGCGGGGGACGATGGGGCGACGCCGGCCGCACGGCCGGCGCGAGCGCCGGGACCCGTGTGCATGCCCTCGCCCCGACCATGGCGGCCCTTCCCGCGGCGCTGCGTGAGGAGCTGCTCGCCGGGGGCGGGATCGTGCGCACCGGCGTGGAGGTCACGGGCCTGGACCGCGAGGGCGAGCCGTGGCGGGTCCGCACCGCCCGCGGTGAGCAGCTCGAGGCCGACCGCCTCGTGCTCGCCTGCCCTCCTGACACCGCCCGCTCCCTGCTCGCCGGGGCCGCGCCGGAGATCGCCGAGGCGATCCCGGAGACCCCGTCGGCCGCGGTGCGGCTGGTCGCCCTGGTGCTGGACGCCCCCGCCCTGGACTCACATCCCTCGGGGACCGGCGCACTGGTCGCGCTGGGGACCCCGGGGATCCGCGCGAAGGCCCTCACCCATGCGAGCGCCAAGTGGGAGCACGTCGAGCGCGCGCTGCGCGAGGCCCTCCCGTCGGCCGCCTCCCCGCACCTGCTGCGCCTCTCCTACGGCCGTCCCGGCGAACAGCTGCCGGGGCGGGAGGAGATCGTCGACCTCGCCCTCGCCGACGCCTCCGCGATCCTCGGCACCCCGCTCACCCGCTCCCGGCTCGCGGACTGGGCCGTGATCGACTGGGACCGGGCGATGCGCCGACCCCTGCCCGGCCACCGCGCCGCCCTCGACGCGCTCGCGAGGCTGCTCGAGGCGCGGGACGACCTCGAGCTGGTCGGCTCCTGGCGGGCCGGCACCGGCCTCGACGCGATCGTCCGCGCCGACGACGCCCGCGCCGCAGCCGCGCAGACCACCCCGCAGACCACCCCGATCTCTCCCACCGCTCCCACCGCTCCCACGGAAGGAACCCCACGATGAACGACGCCGCCGCCTCGACCCCCGAGGAGATCGCGCAGACCACCCGGTACACGAGCTACACCGTGTTCCGCCGCCTCTCCGGCCTGACCGAGGACGGCGAGCTCACCACCGCCCAGGTCGCCGAGGCGCTCACCCAGACGGTCCCGCTGATCGAGTCTGCCGGCGATGGAGGAGTCGAGATCCTCGGCTTCTACGACGTCTCCGGCTTCCGCGCCGAGGACGACCTGATGCTGTGGCTCGCCGCCGAGGACCCCGAGGCGCTGCAGCGCGGCCTGCGCGAGTTCGAGCGCTCCCTGGCCGGCACCTGGCTGCACCGCGAGTGGGCGTCGGTGGGCGTGCACCGCATGGCCGAGTTCGCCAAGGGCCACGTCCCCTCGTTCATGGTCCCGGGCTTCGAGCGGAAGCAGTGGATCACCGTGTACCCCTTCGTGCGCAGCTACGAGTGGTACCTGCTGCCCGACGAGGAGCGCAACCGCATGCTGCGCGAGCACGGCCTGCTGGGCCGCGACTACCCGCAGGTCAACGCCAACACCGTCGCCGCCTTCGCGCTCGGCGACTACGAGTGGCTGCTCTCCTTCGAGGCTGACGATCTGCACGACCTCGTCGACATGATGCGCCACCTGCGCTACTCCGATGCGCGCCTGCACGTGCGCGACGAGCTCCCCTTCCACACCGGCCGCCGCCTCGAGGACCTCGAGGACGTCGCCGCGCTCCTGGCCTGATCCCGGACGCCTCCCTGCCCGCACGACCTTCACCGAGGACCACACCATGACCGACACCACCACCCATATGCCCGCGCCGCGCACCGCGGCCCCCGACTCCCCCACCCATGCGCGACGCGGCGAGGCCCGTCCCTTCGACGCGATCCTGTTCTCCTCCTTCGGCGGCCCCGACGGGCAGGAGGACGTGATCCCCTTCCTGCGCAACGTCACCCGCGGGCGCGGGATCCCCGACGAGCGGCTGGAGGAGGTCGCGGGCCACTACCGCGCTCTCGGCGGACGCAGCCCGATCACCGCGCAGAACGAAGCGATGATCGCCGCGCTCGAGGAGGAGCTCGCACGCCGCGACGTGGATCTGCCGATCTACTTCGGAAACCGCAACTGGGAGCCCTACAACGCCGAGGCCGTCCGCGCTCTGCACGCCGACGGCCACCGCCACGCCCTCGGTCTCGTCACCAGCGCGTACTCCTCGTACTCCTCCTGCCGGCAGTACCGGGAGGACTTCGGCATGGTGCTCGAGGAGACGGGTCTGGCCGGCGAGGTCACCATCGACAAGGTCCGCGTCTACTTCAACCACCCCGGGTTCCTCGCGCCGGTGGTCGACGGCCTCGAGGCCGCCCTGGCGAGCCTCGCCTCCGAGGGCCACGACAGCGAGCGCATCGCGGTGCTCTTCTCCACCCACTCGGTGCCCACGGCGATGGCCGAGGCCTCCGGGCCGGAGGAGACGCGGGTCGAGGGCTCGGGCGGCTGGTACGTCGAGCAGCATCTCGCCGCCTGCCGATGGGTGATGGACCAGCTGCACGATGACGCTCCCGAGCTTCCGGACTGGCAGCTCGTCTACCAGTCCCGCTCCGGGGCGCCGCACATCCCGTGGCTCGAGCCCGACGTGAACGACGTCATCACCCGGCTCGCCGAGGAGGACTCTGCCGATGCGGTCGTCGTCGTCCCCATCGGCTTCGTCACCGATCATGTGGAGGTCGTGTGGGACCTGGACACCGAGGCGAAGGAGACCGCCGAGGAGAAGGGTCTCGCCTTCCGCCGCGTCGCGACCTCCGGGGAGGATCCCCGCTTCATCGCCGCCCTCGCGGATCTCGTCCAGGAGCGGCTGGACGAGTCCTTCCCGCGACGGGTGGTCACGGATTTCGGGGGCACGCCGGACGTGTGCGGGGTGAACTGCTGCGCAGGACGCATCTGCCGTCCCACCACCAGCGCGGTGGACTCCGCGTCGGACGTCGAGCGGGCCCGGGCCGAGCGTCGCGCCACGGCCGGCGACGGCCAGCCGGGCACAGGATCTCTCTCATGACCGCGTCCCCGCTGCGGATCGGCACCCGCGCCTCCGATCTCGCGCTCACACAGTCCGGGCACGTCGGCGCCGCGGTCGTGGAGGGCACGGGTCACGAGGTCGAGCTGGTGCACGTGAGCACCCATGGAGACCGCGACCGCACAAGCCCCCTCGCCCAGATCGGCGGCACCGGCGTGTTCGTCACCGCCGTGCGACAGGCCCTGCTGGACGGCGAGGTCGACGTGGTGGTCCATTCCTGGAAGGACCTGCCCACCGCGCCGCTGGACGAGATCACGCTGGTCTGCACGCCGGAGCGGGAGGACCCGCGCGATGCCCTGTGCGCCCGTGACGGGATGACCCTCGCTCAGCTCCCGGCCGGGGCGCGGGTGGGCACCGGCTCCCCGCGACGCGGCGCGCAGCTGCTGCGGGCGCGGCCCGATCTCGAGGTCGTCGCGGTCCGCGGCAACGTCGAGACCCGCCTGAACCGAGCGCTCGGCACGGACGCGGACCTCCATGCCGTGGTGCTCGCCGCCTCGGGGCTGCGCCGCGTGGGCAAGGAGGCCGTGATCAGCGAGCTCCTGCCCGTCGAGGTCATGCTGCCCGCCCCCGCCCAGGGCGCGCTCGCGGTCGAGGCGACCACCGCCGCGATCGCGCAGGCGCCCTGGTTCGCCGAGCGTCTCGCGGCGGTCGACGACGCGACCACCCGCGCTGCGGTCACGGCGGAGCGGTCCCTGCTGCGGGCGCTCGAGGCGGGCTGCTCCGCCCCGGTCGCCGCGTACGCGGAGCTGGAGCCGGTCGCGGAGCCCGGCACGGGGCCCGATCCGGCGCCCGCCGCCACGCAGGTCCTGCGCCTGCGCGCCCTCGCGATCCGTCCCGACGGGACGCACGTCGTCGAGGGCGAGGCCCGGGTGGACCTGGACCTCACCGCCGATGCGCTCTCCGGGCCGGGCTCGGTCCCGGTCGAGCTCGGCCGGGAGCTCGCCGCGGACCTGCTCTCCCGCGGCGCCGGCGAGATCCTCGCGGAGGCCCGCGCCTGATGCCCTCCGCAGAGATGGCCTCCGCCCCGCCCCGCGCCGCTGGGCCCGTGCTGGTGACGCGCCCGGCGGGGCGGGGGGAGCGGCTCGCGAGCCTGC
>NZ_KV788742.1:0-8481 GCF_001807385.1 Brachybacterium sp. HMSC06H03
CGGGGCTCGGCTGGGCGCCGGCGAGCTCCTCGGGGCTCAGCGCGCGGGCGCGGCGGCCGCGCCGCGGGGTGGTCTCCGGCTCGGTCATCGGCCGTCACCTCCTGTGTAGAGCGCGTACTTGTTGATGTATTGCACGACCCCGTCGGGCACCAGGTACCAGACGGGGGCGCCGGCGGCGACGCGGGTGCGGCAGTCGGTGGAGCTGATCGCCATGGCGGGCACCTCGATCAGGGTGACGCCGTCGTCCGGCAGTCCCGAGGTGTCCAGCTCGTGCCCCGGCCGGGTGACGCCGACGAAGTGCGCGAGCTGGAAGATCTCCTTGGTGTCCTTCCAGGTCAGGATGTTCTGGAGGGCGTCCGCGCCGGTGATGAAGAAGAGGTCCGCTTCGGGGTGCTCGGCGTGCAGCTCGCGCAGCGTGTCGATCGTGTAGGTCGCGCCGGGCCGGTCGACGTCCACGCGGGAGACGGTGAAGACCGGGTTCGCGGCGGTCGCGACGACGGTCATCAAGTAGCGGTGCTCCGGGTCGGAGATCTCCTGCGACGCCTTCTGCCAGGGCCGGCCCGTGGGCACGAACACGACCTCGTCGAGCGCGAAGACGCTCTGCACCTCGCTGGCGGCGACGAGGTGGCCGTGATGGATGGGATCGAAGGTCCCGCCCATCACGCCGATCCGTCGTCGCTGCAGCTCCACCGGTCTCAGCGGTCGGTGTCGGAGTCGGTGTCCGCGTCGTGCTTCTTGTCGAGGCTGCGGTGGTGCGCACCCCCGGTGAGCCAGGTGATGGCCAGCATGGTCATCAGGATCGCGAACGCACCGATCCCGATGAAGGGTGCGGGGATGCCCTCGCTCGCGCCGGCGCCGGACTCGGCGAGGATCATGAGCTGGTCGATCATGTTCTAGAAGGCCTTTCCTCGAGTGACCGGCCCATCATCCCACAGCGCGGGCGGGGTGCCGGCCGGAACCCGCCGGGTGGGAGTGGGGTCACGGGCGGACGTGGCCCTGACCGACCACGAGCCACTTGGTGGCGGTGATCTCGCTCAGCCCCATCGGGCCGCGGGCGTGGAGCTTCTGGGTGGAGATCCCGATCTCGGCGCCGAAGCCGAACTCGCCGCCGTCGGAGAAGCGGGTGGAGGCGTTGGCCATGACCACGGCGGAGTCGACCTCGGCGAGGAAGCGCTGCTGGGAGACGAGGTCGCGGGTGAGGATCGACTCGGTGTGGCCCGAGGAGTGGGCGCGGATGTGCGCGAGCGCGGCGTCGAGGTCGTCGACGACGGAGACGGCGAGCTCGAGGGCGAGGTACTCCACGTCCCAGTCCTCCTCCGTCGCGGGGACGTGCTCGACGCCCGCGGGCAGCAGCGCGGCTGCCCGCTCGTCCACGTGCAGGCGCACCCCGGCCTGCGCGAGTGCGGCGCCGAGCCGCGGCAGCGCCTCGGCGGCGACGTCCTGGTGGACCAGCAGCGTCTCCAGCGCGTTGCACACCCCGACCCGCTGGGTCTTGGCGTTGAGCACGATCTGCTCGGCCTGGTCGAGGTCGGCGCTCGCGTCCACCAGCACGTGGGTGGTGCCGGTGCCGGTCTCGATGACGGGCACCTGGGCGTTCTCGACCACGCGGCGGATCAGGCCCGCGCCGCCGCGCGGGATCAGCACGTCGACCAGGCCGCGGGCGCGCATGAGCACGTCGGCGCCCTCGCGGCCGTGCGCGTCGATCCCGACGACGAGATCCGCCGGCAGCCCGCGCTCGGCGAGCACGTCCCGCAGCACCGCGATCAGCGCGGTGTTGGAGTGCAGGGCCGCGGAGCCGCCGCGCAGCACGACGGCGCTGCCGGCCTTCAGCGCGAGGCCGGCGGCGTCGACCGTCACGTTGGGGCGCGCCTCGTAGACCATCCCGATCACGCCCATCGGCACCCGCACCTGGCGCAGCTCGAGGCCGTTGGCGAGCACGGAGCCGCGCACCACCTCGCCGACGGGGTCCGGCAGCGCGGCGGCGTCGCGCAGCTGCTGTGCGATCGACGCGATCCGCTGCGGGTCCAGGGCGAGCCGGTCGCGCAGGCCGGCGGCCATGCCGGACTCGTCGGCGGCGGCGAGGTCCTGGCCGTTGGCCGCGACGATCTCGTCGGCGCGGGCGATGAGCGCCTCGGCCATGGCGTGCAGCAGCGCGTCCTTCTCGGCGCGGCGGAGGCGCGCGAGCACGGGCTGGGCGTCCTTCGCGGCGCGGGCGGCGCCTCGGACCGCCGACTCGACGGAGAGTGACTGGTCGTCCATGGCCCGAGTCTACGAGGCGGACGTCCATGGAGCCCGGGGCGTCCGCCCAGGGAACCGGCGCGCCGGGAGAACCGGCCCCCGGTGCGTCAGAGCACCACCAGCTGATCGCGGTGGATCGCGGGGCGGCGGTACCGCTCCCCCAGCAGCTCCCGCGCCTCGTCGGTGCCGCGCCCCGCCATGGCCCGCAGCTCGTCGGAGCTGAAGGAGGTCAGGCCACGGCCGATCACGGTGCCGTCCGGGTCGGCGACGTCCACGGGCACCCCCGCGGGGAAGGTCCCCTCGACCCGGGTGACGCCGACGGCGAGCAGCGAGCGACGGCGCGAGCGCACGGCGCCGGCCGCGCCCTCGTCCAGGTGCAGCGTCCCCGCGCCGCGGGTCGCGAAGCGCAGCCACACCAGGCGCGAGCGGCGACGGCCGTGATGGGCGGGGAAGAAGGTGCCGACGTCCCGGCCCTCCACCGCCTCGGCGAAGCGCTCGGCGGAGGTCATCAGCGCCGCAGTGCCGGTGGTGGAGGCGAGCTGGGCGGCCGACAGCTTCGTGACCATGCCGCCGGTGCCGACCTTCGAGCCGACCGAGCCGATGCTCACCCCGGCCAGGCGCGCCACGTCCTCGACCACGCCGATCCGCTCCGCACCGGGTTCGCGGGGCGGGGCGGTGTAGAGGGCGTCGACGTCGGTGAGCAGGATCAGCGCATCGGCGCCGAGCAGCTGCGCGACGAGCGCCGCGAGGCGGTCGTTGTCCCCGAAGCGGATCTCGTGGGTGGCGGTGGTGTCGTTCTCGTTGACCACCGGCACGGTGCCGAGCTCGAGCAGGGCCTCCAGGGCGCTGCGCACGTTGCGATAGGTCTGGGGGCGGATCACGTCGGACTCGGTGAGCAGGACCTGCCCGGTGGTCCGCTCGTGCGCGGCGAAGGCGCGGGACCAGGCCGTGGCGAGCAGGGCCTGGCCCACGCTCGCGGCGGCCTGCTGCAGCGGCACCGAGGCGGGCCGCTCCGGCAGTCCCAGCGGGCCGAGCGCGGCCGCGATCGCCCCGGAGGAGACGAGCACCAGCTCCGTGCCGCGCGCCGCGAGCGTCGCGGCGACCTCCGCGACGCCGTCGAGGCGGGACTGGTCCAGCCTCCCCCGTGCGTCGGTCAGGCTCGAGGAGCCGATCTTCACGACGATGCGGCGGGCGCCGACGAGCTCCTCGCGGGCGGTGAGACGGGCGGGCTGACGCAGCTCCGCCACGCTCACCGCTGACCGTCCCCGTCGCTCGAGGGATCGGCCCAGTGGCCGGACCTCCGCTCCGCCTCCATCGCGGCGAGACGGTCCATGCGGGCGGCGGTGCGGGCCTTCTGCTCCTCGCGCTTCTGCTCGCGGGTAGGGCGGTGGTGGTCCTCGAGCCGGTCGTCGGTGCCGCGGCGGCCGAGCATCTCGGCGCCGCCCACCATCGTCGGCTCCCAGTCGAAGACGACCGCGTCGTCGCCGGGGCCGATCAGCACGGTGGAGCCGGCGACGGCCCCGGCGGAGAACAACCCGTCCTCGACGCCGAGCTTCGCGAGGCGGTCGGCGAGGAAGCCGACGGCCTCGTCGTTGGTGAAGTCGGTCTGGCGCACCCAGCGCTCGGGCTTGTCGCCGCGGACGCGGAAGGCGGTGCCGCCGTCGTACTGCTCGGTGACGACCTCGAAGGAGGCCCGGTCCACGCCGCGCGGGGTGAGGACGACGGGCGCCGGCTCCGGAGCGGGCAGGGCGGCGCGCGCCTGCTCGACGAGCTCGCCGAGCAGGAAGGACAGCTCCCGCAGCCCCTTGCGGGAGACGGCGGAGACGTCGAGGATCGGCATCTCCCGCTCCCCCAGCCGCTCGCGGACGAGGTCGGCCATGTCGGCGCCGTCGGGCAGGTCGGTCTTGTTCAGCACGACCACGGCGGGCCGCTCCATCAGCGGCACGCGGGTCTCTGCCTCCTCGTCCAGGCTCGCGGCATAGGCGGCGAGCTCGGACTCGATGATCTCGAGGTCGCTGACGGGGTCGCGGTCGGACTCGAGCGCGGCGGCGTCCAGCACGTGCACCAGCACGTGGCAGCGCTCGATGTGGCGCAGGAAGTCCAGGCCCAGGCCCTTGCCCTGGCTGGCGCCGGGGATCAGCCCCGGCACGTCGGCGATCGTGTACCGGTGCTCGCCCGCCTCGACCACGCCGAGGTTCGGCACCAGGGTCGTGAACGGGTAGTCGGCGATCTTCGGGCGGGCGGCGCTCATCGCCGCGATGAGCGAGGACTTGCCGGCGCTGGGGTAGCCCACCAGCGCCACGTCGGCGACGGTCTTCAGCTCGAGCACGAGGGTGCGCTCCTGGCCCGGCTCGCCGAGCAGCGCGAAGCCGGGGGCCTTGCGCTGCTTCGAGGCGAGGGCCGCGTTGCCGAGGCCGCCGTTGCCGCCGCGCGCGGCGACGTAGCGGGTGCCGATGCCCACGAGGTCGGCGATCACGGTGCCGTCCTCCTCGGTGACCACGGTGCCGTCGGGCACGGGCAGGACGAGGTCCTCGCCGTTCGCGCCGTGGCGCAGGTCGCCCTTGCCGAAGCCGCCGCCGGTCGCGCGCTGGTGCGGCTTGTGGTGGTACTCCAGCAGCGTCGTGGTCGAGGCGTCGACCTCGAGGATCACGTCGCCGCCGCGGCCGCCGTCGGCGCCGTCGGGACCCGCGAGGGGCTTGAACTTCTCGCGCCGGATGGAGGCGGCGCCGTGCCCGCCGGATCCTCCGACGACCTGCAGTCGGACGCGGTCGACGAATGTGGCCATGGGTGCTCTCCGAGGGTCGAGGGTGCCGTGGGGGTGGATAAGCGACGAGGGGCGGAGCGATCGGCTCCGCCCCTCGAAGGACGCTGGGTGCCCCGGGACCGGGGCGGCGTGTCAGACGGTCTCGACGACGCTGACCACGCGACGGTCGCGCTTGCGGCCGAACTCGACGGTGCCCGCGGTGAGCGCGAACAGGGTGTCGTCGTTGCCGCGGCCCACGCCGTCGCCGGGGTGGATCTTGGTGCCGCGCTGGCGGACGAGGATCTCGCCGGCGCCGACGACCTGGCCGCCGAAGCGCTTCACGCCGAGGCGCTGGGCGTTGGAATCACGGCCGTTCTTGGAGGAGCTGACGCCCTTCTTAGATGCCATCTGGGATCAATCCTTTGTCTGGTCGAGGGATCGCTCAGGCGATGCCCGTGATCTTCAGCCGGGTGAGCTCCTGGCGGTGGCCCTGGCGCTTCTTGTAACCGGTCTTGTTCTTGTAGCGGAGGATGCGGATCTTCTCGCCGCGGAGGTCCTCGACCTTCTCGGCGGTGACCTTGACCTTCGCGAGCTCGGCCTGGGCGGAGGTGACCTTGTCACCGTCGACCAGCAGCACGGGAGCGAGATCGATGCTGTCGCCCGCCTCGCCTGCCACGCGGTTGATCACGATGGTGTCACCGACCGACACCTTCTCCTGACGACCGCCTGCGCGGACGATTGCGTACACCACGTCACGTCTCCATCTTGTGATTCGGATCCAGTCTTCGAGTCGTGCGCCCACTCGGGTGGCCACCGCGGACCTGCGACCGTCAACCGTTCCCGGCCGGGGAGCCGGGCGGGAGATGCGGTCGCGCGATGTCCACCGGACGACGACTGCGACGCGTTTGCGCCAGGGGACAGCTTACGATCCCGTGAACAGCCGGTCAACCATGTGACACGCCCCGACCAGCGAGAACGCCGTCACACCGTGTGGAACAGGTCACTGGTCCCCGTCGGGATCGACCACCTGGCCGTCGACGACGACCTCGGGCTGGCTGTGACTGCCCGAGGCGGCGGCGATCGATGCGATCGTCGCGCGGGTCAGCGCACGGCTGTCCTCGTCGTCGGCGAGTCGGTGGACGTCGCCGGACTCCTCGGAGCCGTCGGCGTCACCGCCGTGCTCGTCATCGTCCTTCGCCCCGCCGCGACCGCGCCGGCCGCGCCGGCGCGAGGAGCCCTTGGAGCCGTCCTCGCCGCCACCGCTGCCGCCGCCCTGGGGGTGGCTGTGGCCGCCGTCGGCGTCCATGTCGACCGTCATGCCGCGTCCGTGGCAGTGCTCGCAGGTGGTGGAGAAGGTCTCCACCAGGCCCTGGCCCACGCGCTTGCGGGTCATCTGCACCAGGCCCAGCGAGGTCACCTCGGCGACCTGGTGCTTGGTGCGGTCCCGGCCCAGGCACTCCACGAGGCGACGCAGCACGAGGTCGCGGTTCGCCTCGAGGACCATGTCGATGAAGTCGATGACGATGATGCCGCCGATGTCGCGCAGCCGCAGCTGGCGCACGATCTCCTCGGCCGCCTCGAGGTTGTTCTTGGTGACGGTCTCCTCGAGGGAGCCGCCGGAGCCGGTGAACTTGCCGGTGTTCACGTCGACGACGGTCATCGCCTCGGTGCGGTCGATGACGAGGGAGCCGCCGGAGGGCAGGTAGACCTTGCGGTCCATCGCCTTCAGCAGCTGCTCGTCGATGCGGTGCTTTGCGAAGACGTCCTTGTCGCCGACATGGCGGGTGACGCGCTCGAGCAGGTCGGGGGCGACCTCGGAGACGTAGGAGTGGACGTCGTCGTAGACCTTGCCGCCCTCGACGACCAGCGAGGTGAAGTCCTCGTTGAAGACGTCGCGCACCACCTTGATGGCGATGTCGGGCTCCTGCGAGAGGGCCACGGGCGCGGACCGCGACTTCTGGGACTTCTGGATCTTCTCCCACTGGGCGGTGAGGCGCTCGACGTCGCGGGTGAGCTCCTCCTCGCTCGCGCCCTCGGCGGCGGTGCGCACGATCACGCCCGCGTCCTCGGGGATGATCTGCCGCATGATCTTCTTCAGCCGGTTGCGCTCGGTGTCGGGCAGCTTCCGGGAGATGCCGGTCATGGACCCGCCGGGCACGAACACGACATAGCGGCCGGGCAGGGAGATCTGGCTGGTCAGGCGCGCGCCCTTGTGGCCGATCGGATCCTTGGTGACCTGGACCAGCACGGGGTCGCCGCTCTTCAGCGCGAGCTCGATGCGGCGCGGCTGGCCCTCGAGGCCCACCGCGTCCCAGTTGACCTCGCCGGCGTAGAGCACGGCGTTGCGGCCCTTGCCGATGTCCACGAAGGCGGCCTCCATGGAGGGCAGAACGTTCTGGACCTTGCCGACGTACACGTTGCCGACCATCGAGGTCTGCGACTTCTGGGCGACGTAGTGCTCGACGAGCACGTCGTCCTCGAGCACCGCGATCTGGGTGCTGCCCTGGCGCTCGCGCACCACCATCGAGCGCTTGACGGACTCGCGGCGGGCGAGGAACTCCGCCTCGGTGATCACGCTGCGGCGACGGCCGGAGTCACGGCCCTCGCGGCGGCGCTGGCGCTTGGCCTCGAGCCGGGTCGAGCCCTTGACGGCCTTGACCTCGTCGCGCGCCTCGCGCACCTTGACCACGGTGTTCGGCGGATCGTCCGGGGAGGAGCCGTCGTCCCCGCTGCTGCCCGAGCGGCGGCGACGGCGGCGACGGCGCGAGCTGGAGCTCGAGCCGCTCGAGGAGGAGCCGGAGCCCTCCTCGCCCGAGCCGTCCTCGGTCTCCTCGTCCTCGGAGGAGTTCTCCTGCGCGCTGTCCTCGGCGCCGTGGTCGCGGCTGAGGGAGTCGTCCTCCCCGCGCCCGCGGCCGCGACGGCCGCGGCCCCCGCGACGACGACGGCGGCGCGAGGAGCCCGAGCCGCTCTCGGCGGAGTCGTTGTCGTCGTCGCTGTCGTTCCGGCCCTCGGAGTCGGTGTCCTCGGAGTCGTCCTGGTCCGTGTCCTCGTCCTGCGGCGCGTCCTGCTCGCGGGAGGAGGAGCGGCGGGAGCGGCTGCGGGACCGGCTGCGGCGCGAGGGCTGGGAGTCCTCGTCGCCGGTCTCCTCGGCCTGCTCCTCGTCGCGGGAGTCCTCGTCGTCCTCGTCCTGCGGGGCGACGGTGGTGCGGGGCTGCGGGGTCGGCGCCTGGAAGAGGAGGGAGGCGAAGTCCATCTGGACCTGCTCGCGCCGGCGCGCCCGGTCCTCGTCGACCTCGGGCTCGGCGGCGGCGGAGGTCTCGGTCACGGCCCCGGTCGCGGAGGCGAGGGCCTTGAGATCGTCCAGGACGGGGTTCGCGGCGGTCCCCTGCGCCTGCTCCTGCTGCTCGTCGGCCTCGGGCTCCGGCTCCTCCGTCGGCTGGGCCGTCGGCGCCTGGAAGGTCGGCGCTCCCGCCGGCGCCCCGGCCCGGCGGCGACGGCGC
>NZ_KV788743.1:0-1934 GCF_001807385.1 Brachybacterium sp. HMSC06H03
CGCGCGCCCGGCGGCCCGCCGCGCGGCAGGTCCGCCGGCGCTGCTCAGGCGAAGGGCGCCGAGGCCTCGTCCAGTGCGGCGACGTCCTGGGCGGAGAGTTCGAGACTCGTGCCTGCGAGGAGGGCCGGCAGCTGCTCGGGCGTGCTCGCCGAGGCGATCGGGGCGGTCGTGCCCTTGGCCAGCAGCCAGGCGATCGCGACGGATGCCGGCTCCGCGTCGTGCGTCGCGGCGACCTCGGTGAGCACGTCCACCACGGCCAGGGCGTCCTCGGTGAGCTGGTCCTGGACCATGCCCTTGCGGGCGCGGCCCTCGAGGTCCTCCTTCGTGCGGTACTTGCCGGTCAGCAGGCCGGAGGCGAGGGAGAAGTAGGGCATGACGGCCGCGTCGAACTCGCGGGCGATCGGGGCGTAGTCCTTCTCGTACGCGGCGCGGGCCAGCAGGTTGTAGTGCGGCTGGATCGCGACCGGCACGGTGAGGCCCTCGCGGGTCGCGACCTCGAACCACTCCCGCATGCGCTCCGGCGAGAAGTTCGACAGGCCCAGGTGGCGCACCCTGCCGGAGCGGACCAGGCTGTCGGCGATCCGCACCTGCTCCTCGATCGAGACCTCCTCGTCGTCGTAGTGGGCGTAGTAGAGGTCGATACGGTCGGTGCGCAGCCGCTCGAGCGACTCGTCCAGCGCCGCCTCGACGTTCTCGGCCGACAGGCCCGTGCGCGACGGCTTCGCGCCGACCTTGGTGGCCAGCACGATCTCCTCGCGATTCCCGCGCGCCTCGAACCATTCGCCGAGCACCGTCTCGGAGTCGCCGCCCTCGCTGCCCTCGGCCCAGGCGGCGTAGACGTCGGCGGTGTCGATGAAGCTGCCGCCGGCGGCGACGAAGGCGTCCAGCACGGCGAAGGACGTCTCGCGGTCCGAGGTCCAGCCGAAGGTGTTCCCGCCGAGGTTCAGCGGGAGCACCTCCAGGTCGGTGCGGGGCAGACGGGTCAGGGATGCGGTCGGAGCGGAGGTCATGGAGCACTCCTCGTGGCGGGGTGGGGCCGGGTCCGTCCGCGCCCATCGGCTCTCGGGCTGCGGGCGCGGCGGTGGCCGGCCGGTGCGTCCATCACGCTAGCGCGTCTTCCTGGCAGGCGACAGAGCCCGTCCGACGGGCGAGGCGCGAGATGAGCTCGACGCGGTTCTCGTCGCTCAGCCCTGCCCCGGGGAGGTCGACTACCGTGGCCGTGCCCGCCCCGCCGGGCCTCGACCAGCCCCGGAAGGAGCACGGCACGTGCCGAACGCCCAGGACCCCAGCAGCCCGGACCCAGACCGCCGCGCCTCCCGTCGCCCCGCCCCGAGGGCCGTCGCGCTGCTGCTGCTCGGGATCATCCTGCTCCTCTCGATCGGAGCGTACGCCCTGGTCACCGCCTGGCTCGGCTGAGCCCGCCGCATCGTCGTAGGCAAGAGCCTGCGACCCCCGCAGCTCCATCGTGCCCGTCCTCTAGGCTCGAGGCATGAGCACGGGACGGGGGACGGCCTCCGACTACGACTGGGAGGAAGGCGCCGACGCGCCGGGCGCCTCCGACCCGTCCGCGCGCACCCCCGCCGACCCCGCCGCGCTGCCTGTGCTTCCCCGTCGGGGCGCACGCGCCGTCCCGTCGCGCGACTTCACGGCCGACGTGTCCGCCTGGTCCGGGACGGAGGCCGGGCCCGATGCGACCGGCGCGGCCTCCGAGGAGCCTTCCGGCGTGCCCGACGGCCTCTTCGACACCCCCGCCGAGGGCCCCTACGGCGCGCCGTCCTTCACCTACGACGCCCCGGAGGAGACGCCCGACGAGGAGCGCCGCGACGGCCGCCTGCCCGCCTGGGCCATCCTCGCCATGGTCGCCGTGCAGGGAGCGGCCGCCGTCGCGATCGTCGCCCTCGTGCTGGGCGCCGGGCAGAACCTGCTCGGCGGCG
>NZ_KV788744.1:0-6541 GCF_001807385.1 Brachybacterium sp. HMSC06H03
GCTGAGCAAGCGCTACGGCGCCCGCGCCGCGGGTCGCTCAGGCCTCGAAGGCGCGGGTGAGCAGATCCTCCTGCTCGATCTTGTGCGTGGAGGTCGAGCCGGTGGCCGGCGAGGCCGAGGCCGGACGGGCCACGACCCGCAGGGTGCGCCCCACCTCGACGGCGAAGTTCATCGCCATGAAGCTCCAGGCACCCTGGTTCTGCGGCTCCTCCTGGACCCACACCAGCGGCGCATCAGGGTAGGCGTCCAGCGTGGTGCGCAGCTGCGCCTCGGGCAGCGGGTAGAGCTGCTCGACGCGGACGATCGCGGTGTCGGTGGCTCCGAGCTTCTCGCGGCGCGCCACGAGGTCCCAGTACACCTTGCCCGAGGCGAGCAGCACGCGGCGCACGCCGGCCGGGTCCACGGTCGTGTCCGGCAGGACCGGCTCGAAGGTGCCGGAGGTGAAGTCCTCGACCGCGCTGACGGCCGCCTTGTTGCGAAGCATCGACTTCGGGGTGAAGACGATCAGCGGCTTGCGCGGCTCGGTGAGCGCCTGCTTGCGAAGCAGATGGAAGTAGCTTGCCGGGGTGGACGGCGCCGCGACCCGCATGTTCTCCTCCGCGCACAGCTGCAGGAAACGCTCGATCCGGGCGGAGGAGTGGTCCGGCCCCTGGCCCTCGTAGCCGTGCGGCAGCAGCATGACCACGCTCGAGTTCTGGCCCCACTTCTGCTCGGAGGCGGAGATGAACTCGTCGATGATCGTCTGGGCGCCGTTGACGAAGTCGCCGAACTGCGCCTCCCACAGCACCAGCGAGTTCGGGCTCTCCACGGAGTAGCCGTACTCGAAGCCCAGCGCCGCGAACTCCGAGAGCGAGGAGTCGTAGACGTTGAAGCGGGCCTGGTCGTCGCTGAGATAGGACAGCGGGGTCCAGGTGTCGCCGTGCTCGTGGTCGATCAGCACGCTGTGGCGCTGCACGAAGGTGCCGCGGCGCGAGTCCTGGCCGGCCAGGCGCACCCGGTGGCCCTGCATCAGCAGGGAGCCGAAGGCGAGCAGCTCGCCGTAGGCCCAGTCGATCCCGCCCTGCGAGGACATCTGCGTGCGGCGCTCGAGCACCTGGCGCAGCTTGGGATGGACGGTGAAGGACTCGGGGACCTCCGCATGCGCCTGCCCGATCCGCTCCACGACCGATGCGTCGACCGCGGTGACGGCCTGCTCGGGCGCGTCGCCGCCCTGCTGCGACTCCGGCAGGTCCAGGCCCTGCACGTTGGCCTCCGCGGGCTTCGCGGAGCCGGCGTCGGAACGGGTGGAGGCGAAGGCCTCCTCGAGGTGCTCCTGGAAGTTGCGCACCAGGCCCTCGGTCTCCTCCTCGGTGAGGTCGCCGCGCTCGACGAGGGTCTCCATGTACTGCTTGCGGGTGGAGACCTTCTCGTTGATGAGCTTGTACATCTCCGGCTGGGTCATCGAGGGGTCGTCGCCCTCGTTGTGGCCGCGGCGGCGGTAGCAGACCATGTCGATGACCACGTCGCGGTGGAACCTCTGGCGGTACTCGAAGGCGATCTCGGCGACCCGCACGCAGGCCTCGGGATCGTCGCCGTTGACGTGGAAGATCGGCAGCTGGGTCGACTTCGCGACGTCCGTGGAGTAGAAGGACGAGCGCGAGGAGTCCGGCAGCGTGGTGAAGCCGATCTGGTTGTTGATGATCACGTGGATCGTGCCGCCGGTGCGGTAACCGCGCAGCTCGGAGAGGTTCAGCGTCTCCGTGACCACCCCCTGGCCGGCGAAGGCCGCATCGCCGTGGACGAGCACCGGCAGCACCGGGAACTCCTCGGGACGCTCGAGGCGGTCCTGCTTGGCGCGGACGATGCCCTCGAGGACGGGGTTGACGGCCTCGAGGTGCGAGGGGTTGGCCGCGAGGTAGACCTTCGTGGACTTCCCGTCGTGGGAGGTGTAGGTGCCCTCGGTGCCCAGGTGGTACTTCACGTCGCCGGAGCCGAGCTTCTCGCCGTAGTTGCCCTCGAACTCCTGGAAGATCTGGCCGTAGCTCTTGCCGGCGAGGTTGGAGAGGACGTTCAGGCGCCCGCGGTGCGACATGCCGATGGCCACCTCGTCCAGACCCTCATGGGCGGCGCCGTGCAGCACCGTGTCGAGCATGGGGATGACGGCCTCGCCGCCCTCGAGGGAGAACCGCTTCTGGCCGACGAACTTCGTCTGCAGGAAGGTCTCGAACGCCTCGGCGGCGTTGAGGCGGTCCATGATGTGGGTCAGCTCTGCCTTGTCGAAGGGCTTGCGCGGGGTCTCCATCCTGTGCTGGATCCAGGCGCGCTCCTCCGGGTCGGAGATGTGCATGTACTCCACGCCGATGGTGCGGCAGTACGCATCGCGCAGCACGCCGAGGATGTCCCTCAGCGTCATCTGGTCCTTGCCGCCCACGCCGCGGGTCGGGAAGGTGCGGTCGAGGTCCCACAGCGTCAGGCCGTAGGTCTCGACGTCGAGGTCCGGATGGTTGCGAACCTTGTACTGCAGCGGATCAGTGTCCGCCATGAGGTGCCCGCGCACGCGGAAGGAGTGGATCAGGTCCATCACCCGGGCCAGGCGCTCCGAGGTGGTGTGGCGGAAGGGGTTGTCCGGCACCCAGCGCACGGGCTGGTAGGGCAGGCGCAGCGACGCGAAGACGCGGTCGTAGAAGCCGTCCGTGCCCAGCAGCTTGTCCGCCATCCGCTTGAGGAACTCGCCCGAGGCGGCGCCCTGGATGATGCGGTGGTCGTAGGTCGAGGTCATCGTCATGACCTTCGAGACGGCGAGCTCGGCGAGGGTCGCCGGGCTCGCACCCTGGAACTGGGCGGGGTAGTCCATCGCGCCGACACCCACGATGACGCCCTGGCCCTTCATCAGGCGGGGGATCGAGTGGACCGTGCCGATGCCGCCGGGGTTGGTCAGCGAGACCGTGGTGCCGGTGAAGTCGTCCATCGTCAGCTTGCCGGCGCGGGCCTTCTTGACGACCTCCTCGTAGGCCTTCCAGAAGCCGCGGAAGTCGAAGCGCTGCGCTGCCTTGATGTTCGGCACCACGAGGCCGCGGGAGCCGTCGGGGCGGGGCATGTCGATGGCGAGGCCGAAGTTGACGTCCTCGCGCTTGAGCAGGAGCGGCTTGCCCTTCTCGTCGACGTCGAAGCCGTTGTTCATGTCGTTGATCTCGGTGACCGCCTCGACCATCGCCCAGCCGATCAGGTGGGTGAAGGAGACCTTGCCCGCGCGGTGGCGCTTGAGGTGGTTGTTGATCACGATGCGGTTGTCGAACAGGAGCTTGACAGGCACGTCGCGCACCGAGGTCGCGGTCGGGACGGTGAGGGACTCGTCCATGTTCCTCACGACGGCGGCGGCCGGGCCGCGCAGCTTCGTGGGCTCCGGCTCGTGCAGCTCGACCGCGGGGATCTGCGCGGTGGTCGTGGGGACCTTGGCCGGACGGTCGGAGGTCGTGGAGACCGCGGGAGTCCTCGCGGCGGGCGTCGAGGTGGCTTCGTTCACGGCGGGGGATTCCTTCGGGGGCGTCGAGGCGGCCGACGGGGCGGCCGGGGAGGAGGGAGCGGGCGTCGGCGACGCGGCCGGAGCAGGGGCGGGAGCCTCGTCAGCGGTGTCGTCGGGGACGGCCGCGGCGGCGGGCGCCGCATCGGGGGTCGAGGGAGGAGCCGCCGCGGGCGGCGTCGTCGCCGTCTCGGAGGTCTCCGGGGTCGGGCCGGGAGCGTCGGGGGCCTCGGTGCGTGCCGAGCTGGTGGAGGCGAAGTGCTCCGCCCAGCTGGGGTCGACGCTCGAGGGGTCCTCCCGCCACTGCTCGCGGAGCGCGTCCACGAGCCACTGATTGGGGCCGAACTCCGCGGAATCGGAGTCCTGTGTCTGCTGTGACACTCTGAGATCGCCAGCCTTCTCACAATCGAGAGATACGGATGGCTCCAGCGTAACGGCCCGCGGATCCCAGCGCGCGCCGCGGCGCAGGTCGCGCGCGGCTCGGGACGCCGGTGGTGGGGGACATCACGCCACCGGGCCGGGATCGGGGATCACGACCCGGATCAGGGAGGAGCGCCCCTCCTGCGCACCGGTGCTGCGGGGGTCGTCCAGCACCTCGATCGTGCCGCCGTGCAGGCCCACCGCCCAGCGCGCGATCGCCAGGCCCAGGCCCGTCCCGCCGGAGGAGTCCGCGGCTCCGCCGCGCTGGAAGCGCTCGAAGACCCGGTCGCGGTCCTCGCGCGCGATGCCGGGCCCCTCGTCGTCGACGTCGATCCGCACCCCGTCGTCCTCCCCGGTGCGGGAGGCGCTGATGTGGATGCGTCCGCCGGCGGGGGAGTGGCGGGCGGCGTTCTCCAGCAGGTTGTGGATCACCTGGTGGAGCCGGGCGGCGTCGGCCGCGACGGAGAGGTCCGGCGGGTCGACGTCGACGATCCAGCGCACGTCCCGCCCTCCGGCGGCGAGGGCGGCGGCGTCGACGACCTCGTGGAGGAAGGGGGTCAGCTCGACCTCCTCGAGGTCGAGGTGGATCACCCCGGCGTCCAGCCGGGAGAGGTCCAGGAGGTGGTCGACGAGCTGGGAGAGCCGCTCGGTCTCGGTCAGGGCCACCTCGAGCGCGGCGGGATCGGGCTCGGTGACGCCGTCGACGAGGTTCTCCAGCTGGGCGCGCAGGCCCGCGACGGGCGTGCGCAGCTCGTGGGAGACGTTCGCGACGAGGTCCCGGCGGGTGCGGTCGGTCTGCTCGAGCTCGGCGGCCATGACGGAGAAGGCCTCGGCCAGCTGCCCCACCTCGTCGCGGCTCGTGGCGCGCACCGGTCCGCTGTAGTCCCCGCGTGCCATCGCCTGGGCGGCCGCGGTCATCTGCCGCAGCGGAGAGGTCATGCCCCGGGCGAGCAGCTGGGTGGAGACCAGCGCGGCGATCACGACCAGCGGCAGGGACAGCAGCGGCTCGATCCCGGCGCGGATGCTCACCTGCGTCAGCAGCGCCGCGACGGTCACGCTCACGCCCACCAGGATCCCGAGCTTGACCTTGAAGGAGCGGAAGCGGTCCAGCGGGCGCACGTCGAGCCGCTCGGGGACCCGGCGGCGGGCGTGCGCGGCGGGGGCCTCCACGCCTCCGGGGCGGGGCCCGCTCACGAGTCCGAGGTCGGCTCGTGCGGGGTGGGCATCGTGTGCAGGTCCGTCACGGCGCTCTCGGAGCCGGCGGCCGGGGCGTCCTCCTCGGGATCCTCCGGGATCTCGAGCGCGTAGCCGACGCCGTGCACGGTGCGCACGAGATCCGCGCCGAGCTTGCGGCGCAGCGCCTTGACATGGGAGTCGACGGTGCGGGTGCCGGTCGCGTCGACCCAGTCCCATACGTCCGCGAGCAGCTGCTCGCGGGTGAGCACGGTGCCGGGTGCGTTGGCCAGGCATAGCAGCAGGTCGAACTCGGTGGGCGTGAGGTGGGCGGGCACCCCGGCGCGCATCACCCGTCGGCCGGCGCGGTCGATCACGAGGTCCCCGAACTGCAGCGCCTCCTGCTTCTCCGTCTCGCCCGGTGCGGGCGGGCCCGCGCGGCGCACCCGGCGCAGCAGCGCCTTCAGCCGGGCGACGAGCTCGCGGATGGAGAAGGGCTTGGTCATGTAGTCGTCGGCGCCGACGCCGAGGCCGACGAGCATGTCGGTCTCGTCGTCGCGCGCGGTGAGCATGAGCACCGGGACCGGCTCGTCGGCCTGGATCCGACGGCACACCTCGAGCCCGTCGAAGCCGGGGAGCATCACGTCGAGCACGACGAGGTCCGGGCGCACCTCGGCGACGGTGCGCACGCCGGAGGGGCCGTCGAGAGCGGTGGAGACCTCCCAGCCCTCGGCGGTGAGCCGGTCGGCGATCGCGCGGGTGATCGTGGGCTCGTCCTCGATCACCACCACGCGCACGGGCGGGGAGTCGGCGGCTGAGCTGCGGTCCGGGGTCGACATGGGGCTCACTCTAGACGGCGTCCTCCGGGCGATCCCGGAGGCGGAGGGCACCCCACGACTCCTGCACAGGACCCCCACGGCGCCTGCCGGAACGCTCCGCGGAGGGCCGCGCGCACCCCGGGGCGTCCGCATCGCGGACCCCGAACGACCCGCAGGAGTGACGTGCGCCCCTCCCGGAAGGCCCTCCCGTCAAGATCTCCCCACCTTTCAGCCGACATGGCAAAAACTTGGCAATGACCCGGTCGCCTCGCTCGCCCGCCCCGCTGACCTGCACCTAGGTTGGTCGACGTTGTTCAGCGACGCGTACTTCCCCGTCCGGCGTCGCGCACGGGACAGCTGCCGTGCCGGAACGGATACACGGACGAGACACGCAGTCGAAACGGAAGAGGAACTCAGGTGGCGAATCATCGCTCTGACGGACGCGCCACGGTGCGCAAGCACCGTGCAGTCGGAGGAACTCACCGCGACCACGCGCTGCCCACGGGTGCCGTGAAGGCGGGCGTCCTCGGCGTCCTCGCCACCGCCACCATCGCCGCTCCTCTCGCCGCCGCCGCCGCGGGCATCGACGAGGCCGCCCCGGCCGAGCCGATCGCTCAGGCCCCCGCCGCCG
>NZ_KV788745.1:0-6507 GCF_001807385.1 Brachybacterium sp. HMSC06H03
ACCCGCGCCGGCGAGGTCCCCGCGACGGTCGGCGCCGCGGCCGGTGCCTCGACCACCTCCGGCACCGCCGTCACGACAGCCGACGGGCCCGCCCCGGGCGGGTCCGACGAAAGCTCCTCCGGCGGCGCCCACCGCGCCGACGTGCCCGTTGACGGGGGAGCGCCGCCCGGCGAGGCGCCGCCGGCCGGATCCTCCGGGACCGGCACGCACGCCCGACAGGATCCGTCCGACGGGACCGCCGACGCCCCCGCGCCCGAGCGCGGCGAGGACACCACCGATGCGCAGGAGGACCACCGATGAGCACCGCCCCCGTGGTCGTCGCCGACGACTCCGTCGTCGAGAAGCGTCTGGACGACTCCCGCCCCGCCGGCTGGTGGCACCTGCCCGCCACCACCACCGTGCTCGGCCTGATCGCGCTGGTGTTCTTCGGGCTGCGCGGCCTGCCCGGCGCCGAGTCGGTGTTCGCGCTCGCCCGCGAGACCGACCTGAACCCCCTCGGTCTCGTCCCCGAGCGCGTCACCCTGCCCTCGCAGGGCGGGGCGATCGCCCTGTCGGTCCTCGCGCTCGCCGCGTCGGCCGGGCTCTGGGCCCTCCAGGCGCGACAGGCCCGGCCCTCCCGCGGCGTGCGCATCGCGCTGATCGCCGTGTTCGCCGTCGCCTGGGTCCTCGCGTTCATGACCTGGGTGATCTCCCAGCGCTCCCTCGACGTGACCACGCTGCTTCAGGGCACGATCGTGCTGGCCGTACCGCTCGCCTTCGGGGCGCTGTCCGGAGTGCTCTCCGAGCGCGCGGGCGTCATCAACATCGCGATCGAGGGACAGCTGCTGTTCGGCGCCTTCGGCGCGACGCTGGTGGGCTCCCTCACCGGGAACGTGTGGCTGGGACTGCTCGCCGCCCCGCTGGTCGCCCTGATCATGGGCGCGCTGCTGGCGCTCTTCGCCGTCGGCTACCAGGTCCAGCAGATCATCGTCGGCGTCGTCCTGAACGTGCTCGCGATCGGGGTGACCTCGTTCTTCTTCGGCACCGTGATGCGGGACAACCCCGGGCTGTTCAACGCGCCGCTGCGCCTGCCCACCCTGCGGATCCCGGTCCTGGCCGACATCCCCGTGATCGGCCGGGTCCTGTTCGAGCAGAACATCCTCGTCTACCTCATGTGGATCATCGTCGCGGGGCTGACCATCGCGCTCTTCCGCACCCGCTGGGGGCTGCGCGTGCGCGCCGTCGGCGAGCACCCGAAGGCCGCGGACACCGTCGGCATCGCCGTGAACCTCACCCGCTGGAAGAACGTGCTGCTCGGCGCCGCCGTGGCGGGCCTGGGCGGTGCGACCCTCACCATCGGCACCGGCGTCGCCTTCGGCGAGGAGATGAGCGCGGGCAAGGGCTACATCGCGCTGGCCGCGATGATCCTGGGCCGCTACCACCCCGTCGGCGCGCTGCTGGCGGCGCTGACCTTCGCCTTCGCGGACTCGCTTCAGCTGCGGCTGGGCACCATGTCCGCCGCCGAGGGCGGGGTCTCCATCCCCGGCGACTTCCTGCTCATGCTCCCGTACGTGGTCGCGCTGTTCGCGGTCGCGGGCGTGGTGGGCAGGGTGCGGGTCCCCGCGGCCGACGGGCAGCCCTACGTCAAGCAGTGACCTCCCGCCGCCCCGCCGGGCGGCACCGCGCCGCCGCGTCCCGAGGTCCCCAGGGCGCGGCGTCGCGCATCGCGACCCGTCGTCCCGGGGCGCGGAGCCGCACGTCGCGCTCCGCCCTCCCGTGACGGCGCGTTCCTCCCCTCCCGAACCCCCGCAGTGAGAGCATCGAGCACATGACCGCGAACGAGCCCGCGCCCAAGACGCCGACCGCCCCTGCCGAGTTCGAGACGCTCCTGGCCGAGGCGCGTGCGATCGCCGAGCGCGCCTACACCCCGTACTCCCGCTTCCGGGTGGGCGCCGCCGCGCTCGCCGAGGACGGCCGCCTGCTGCGTGGCTGCAACGTGGAGAACGCCGGCTACGGCGTGACGCTGTGCGCCGAGTGCGGGCTGATCAGCGACCTCATCGCCGGCGGCGGCGGGAAGCTGCACCGCTTCGTGTGCGTCGGCGGGGACGAGTCCCTCGCCCGCGGCGAGCGCGCGGTGGTCATGCCCTGCGGGCGCTGCCGCCAGTTGCTGTCCGAGCACGCCGGCGCCGACCTCGTGATCCTCACCCCCGAGGGGCCACGCACGATGGCCGAGGTGCTGCCGCAGGCCTTCGGCCCCTCCGACCTCGCCCGCTGACCCCGGCCGCGCCGATCCCGACCGCTGGCCCGCCCGCTGATCCCTGCCGCCCTCCACCACCCCAGGAGCACGCCATGACCGACCAGACCTCCCGCCCCGCCGTCGAGCCCTTCGACGCCGTCGACGTCATCCGCACCAAGCGCGACCGGCAGCGGCTTAGCCCCGAGCAGATCGACTGGGTCATCGACGCGTACACCCGCGGCGTCGTCGCCGAGGAGCAGATGGCCGCCCTCGCCATGGCCGTGTTCCTCAACGGCATGGAGCGGGGCGAGATCGCCCGCTGGACCGCCGCCATGATCGCCAGCGGCGAGCGGATGGACTTCTCCTCCCTCGCCAAGCCCACCACCGACAAGCACTCGACCGGCGGCGTCGGCGACAAGATCACCCTGCCGCTCGCCCCGCTGGTCGCCTCCTTCGGCGTCGCCGTGCCGCAGCTGTCCGGGCGCGGGCTCGGCCACACCGGCGGCACCCTCGACAAGCTCGAGGCGATCCCCGGCTGGCGCGCCTCGCTCAGCAACGACGAGATGATGCGCCAGCTGGCGGACGTCGGTGCCGTGATCTGCGCGGCCGGCTCCGGCCTCGCCCCGGCGGACAAGAAGCTCTACGCCCTGCGCGACATCACCTCCACCGTCGAGGCGATCCCGCTGATCGCCTCCTCGATCATGTCCAAGAAGATCGCCGAGGGCACCGCCGCGCTCACCCTGGACGTGAAGACCGGCGCCGGCGCCTTCATGAAGGACGAGGCCGACGCCCGTGAGCTCGCCCGCACCATGGTCGACCTCGGCACCGATGCGGGCGTGCGCACCGTCGCCCTGCTCACCGACATGTCCGCGCCGCTGGGCCGCACCGCCGGCAACGGCCTCGAGGTGCGCGAGTCGCTCGAGGTGCTCGCCGGCGGCGGCCCGGCCGACGTGGTCGAGCTGACCGTCGCGCTGGCCCGCGAGATGCTCGAGGCCGCCGGGGTGCGCGATGCCGACGTCGAGGCCGCGCTGACGGACGGCCGCGCCATGGACACCTGGCGCGCGATGATCGCCGCCCAGGGCGGCGACGTGGACGCCCCGTTGCCCACCGCGAAGCACGTCGAGGAGCTGCGCGCCACGGAGGACGGCATGGTCACGGGCCTGGACGCGATGGGCGTGGGCGTGGCGGCCTGGCGTCTGGGCGCGGGCCGCTCCCGGCCCGGTGAGGCCGTGCAGGCCGCCGCCGGCGTCGAGATCGAGAAGCACCTGGGCGAGGAGGTCCGGGCCGGGGACGTGCTCGCCCGCCTCCACACCGACACACCCGAGCGGATCGGCCGGGCCCTCGAGGCGCTCGAGGGCTCTTGGACCCTCGCCGCGCCCGGCACCGAGGCCCCCGAGCACCGGATCGTGCTGGACCGGATCGCCTGATCCGGGCGGGGCGGGCCCGGCCTCATCCGCTCGACATGTCCGACTCCGTCGCGACGTGGCTCTGTGCCGAGCTGAGGCTCAACAGGAGCAGAACGCCACGTCTCATGCCCGGCCGCGGTCGCGACCTCCGGACTCCGGCGTCTCAGGAGCGGCGCAGGGCCGGGAGGATGTGCTCGGTCATGAGCGGGGCGAGCCGCACGCCCGCCGGCGTCTCGGACAGCGGGAACCAGCGGTGGTCGGCGAGCTCGGCCCGCACCTCCAGCGGCTCCGGGAGGGACTGCCGACAGACGAAGACCGTCGAGCGCACGCGCGTGCTCGGCTCGTTGGCGGCGACGGCCTCGAAGTCGCCGAGCGGGGAGAGACCTGCCGGATCGAGTCGCACGCCGAGCTCCTCCTCCACCTCGCGCACCGCCGCCTCGAGCGTCGATTCGCCCGGCTCGATCTTGCCGCCCACCTGCATGTAGGAGCCGGTGCCGCGCTTGCGCACCGCGAGCAGCTCTGCCCCGTCCACGCCGTCGCGCAGGAAGGCGACCGCGGTGATCTCGAGGACCGACCCGGCGCCGTCCGCGGCCGGTCGGTGGCGCCGCTCGGCCGCGGCGAGGGCGGTGAGGCGTCGCAGCAGGCGGGTGCCCTCGTGCAGGCCCACCGGGCGCATCCCCGCCGCCTTCCAGCGCTCGAGGTCCCCGCGCTGGTCACGGGCCAGCCCCCAGCCGCGCCGCAGCAGGATCAGCGGCGGCTTGCGGCCCTCGCGCAGGTCCCGGGCCAGTCGCAGCGCGAACACCACCGGGGTGGGGCGCTGCAGCACGATCGCGTCGGCCAGCAGCCCCAGCTCCCGCAGCGGCGCGATGAGCTGCGCGGCGAAGATCCCCTCGGCGATCAGCAGCTCGGCGTCCTCGGCGTGCAGCGTCGCGGTGCCAGTGCGGCGGGAGAGCGGGATCGAGTAGACGGGCACCTCGGCGACCCCGTCATGGGCGAGGGCGACGAGCGCCTCGAGCGCGGCTCCCGCGTTCCAGGAGGCCGGATCGTCCCAGTCCACGATCCCGAAGCGGTGGGGGAGGGAGGGATCGTCGTGGTCGCGGTAGAACTCGTCCAGCGGCACCGTGGGCAGGCCCGCGCGGTGCGACATCACGCCCTTGCCGCTGCCCGAGGGCCCGGCGACGATGACGATGCGGCGCGGGGGACGGGGGAGCGCGGAAGGGCCGGTCATGGAGGACGATTCTACGGCCGCTCGAGCGCCGCCGGCCCGCCGACGTGGTGTCGAAGGGCCCGCGGGCGGTGCAGCCGGCGATCCCGACCGAGGGGGGCCGGGCCCGGCGGCTCGGTCCGACAGGACGGTCCGGCCGGACGGTGCGGCGCGGCCGTCAGGCGAAGGTGAGCACGACCTTGCTCGAGCCGCGGCCGGCGGCGGCCTCGAAGGCGGCCGGGGCGTCCTCGAGCGCGAACTCGTCGCTGATCACCTGCTCGGCGACCTCGCTGCGCGCGAGCAGCTGGACCGCCTGCTCGATCTCGGCGACGAACCGGTAGGTGCCGCGGTACTCGAGCTCCTTGGAGACCACCGGGCCGAGGGTCACGCTGACCGGGGTCGGGGGCAGGTTCCCGACCTGCACCACGATCGCGGCGCGGGCGATGTTGCGCAGGATCCCGTCGAGGGAGGCGGGGGCGCCGGAGGCCTCGAAGGCCACGGAGATCCGCTGGTCCATGCCGTCGGTGGACTTCAGCGCCTCGTCGGCCCCGAGCACGAGGGCGCGCTCGCGGGCGGCCTCGGCGAGGTCGACGGCGGTGATGTGCGCGGCGCCCGCGGCGCGGGCCGCGAGCACGACCAGCAGGCCCACGGGGCCGCAGCCGCTGACCATCACGTGCTTGTCGGTGAGGTCGCCGGCACGGGTGACAGCGTGCATCGCGACGCCCAGCGGCTCGGCGAGCACGGCGCGGCGGGTCGACAGCCCCTCCGGCAGCGGCACGATCTGGTCCGCGTCCACGGTGAGGGACTGGGCGAAGGTGCCGTCGGTGTGCGGGTCCTGCGCGGCGGAGCCGAAGTAGGTCAGGTCCGGGTGGAGGTTCTCCCGGCCCACCAGCTCCTCCGGCAGCGGGGAGTGGGTGCGGGCGGGGTGCACGGTGACGCCCTGGCCGTTGGAGAGGTCGGTGACGCCCTCGCCGAGCTCCTCGATGCGGCCGGAGATCTCGTGGCCCAGCACGAAGGGACGCTTCATCACCGCGGTGCCGGAGACGCCGGTCTTCCAGTAGCCGAGGTCGGAGCCGCAGATGCCGCCGTACTCGACGGCGAGGCGCACCTGGCCGGGGCCCGGGGCGGTCGGCTCCTTCTCGACGAGGCGGAGGTCGCCGGGGGCATGGATCTCGAGAGAGCGCATGGCCAGTCCTTTCGATGCGGATGCTCGCGGCGGCGCTCGCCGTGGGCGTCCGGGGGTGATGGGGTAGGAGGTGAAGGGGGGGGACTCGTCTCATCCGGTCAGGCCGGGCTCGGCGAGGATCCCTGGGCGGCGGGGGAGCGGTCCACGGCCTCGACGGCGCGCATGTGCTCCGCCATGGCGTCGCTCGCCGCGTCCTCGTCGCCGGCGAGGATCGCCTCGACGATGCGGACGTGCTCGGCGTGCTCGGCGCCGACGAGCCCGCGCGCCTCGCGGGTCACGCGCAGCTCGCGCATGGCGCGGAACAGCGGGGCGCTGACCGCGTCGAGCACGCCGTGGAGCGCGGGGCTGTCGGCGAGGCGGGCGATCTCGGCGTGCAGTCGCATGTCCAGGCGGGGGTAGGCCTCGGAGTCGCCGAGCGCCTCGCCCATCTCCTCGAGCAGCCGGCGCAGCGCGCCGGCCCCGTCGGCCGACGGGCCCGCCGCGCCGAAACGGCGGG
>NZ_KV788746.1:0-3525 GCF_001807385.1 Brachybacterium sp. HMSC06H03
GCGCTCGTCGGCGTCCGGTCTCGTCGTGCCGCAGGCCTGAACCCTCGGGCGTCGTGCCCTGAACACAGCCGGCTCCGGCCCGTGTCCCCTGACGCAGGGGACGCGGGCCGGCGTCATGCCGGGGATCCCTGCACAGCCGCGTCCTGCGTCGCGCGAACGCGCTCGCGCCGCTCCGGCAGTCCGCCGACACCCCGTCCGGACCAGGCCTCCTGCAACCCGTCCGCGGACCCTCCTGCCTCCGGGGACGCGCTGGAGTAGGGTCACCGGCACCTCGCCGACGCACGGCGGCCCGGACCCGTCGTGCGTCGGCGTCGGCACGTCCGCGGGGCGGCGGGACCCGCGCGGCGCCGTGGCTCAGGCGTCCGGCTCCTCCACCCGCCCGTCGCGCAGGGTGATCACACGGTCCGCGTCCTCGGCGAACTCGCGGTCGTGGGTGACCATCACGGTCGCGACCTTCAGCTCGCGGGTGATCCCCACCAGCAGGTCCACGACCTCGCGGGAGCGCTCGTGGTCCAGAGCGCTGGTCGGCTCGTCCACCAGCAGCACCGCCGGATCGGTGAACAGGGCGCGGGCGATGTTGACCCGCTGGCGCTGACCGCCGGAGAGCTCGTGCGGTCGACGGTCCGCGTACTGGCCCATCCCGACGCGCTCGAGCATCGCCTCGGCCCGGGACCGCTCGGCGCGCAGTCGCCGGCCGCGCACTCCGGCGAGGTGCTTCGTGACCAGCAGCTGGTCGCGCACGGTGAGGGCGGGCAGCAGGTTCGGCTGCTGGAAGACGACGCTGATCCGATCCCGGCGCATCGCGGTGCGGCGCTTCTCGTCCAGCGCGGTGAGGTCCGTGCCCTCGATCAGGACGCTGCCGGAGCCCGGGACGACGAGCCCCGCGGCGACGCTGAGCAGGGTGGACTTGCCCGAGCCGGAGGGGCCGAGGATCACCGCGAACTCGCCGCGGGCCACGTCCAGGCTCGCCTGGTGCAGCACGGTGTTCAGGCGCTCGCTGCCGTCGGGGTTCCGGCCGTCGGGGTAGGTGACGGTGACGTCCCGGGCCGAGAGCGCGGGCGCGGTCGTCGTGGTGTCGGGGGTGGTGATGGTGGCGGTGGTGGTCATGGGGTTCAGTTCCCTCCGAGGGCGAGCAGCGGATCGACGCGGGTGACGCGCCGGGTGGCGAGGACGGAGCCGAGCAGGCCGATCACGAGCACTCCCGCGACGGGCAGCAGCACGGTCACCGCCGAGGACTCGAACGGGGCGACGGTCGCGAGCGCCGCACCGCCGGCCCCGCCGACGATGCCGCCGACCGCCGCGCCGACGGCGAGCAGGATCGCGGCCTGGCCGACGGTGTCCCGCAGGACGTAGCGGGCGGTCGCGCCGAGGGCGCGCAGCACGGCGATGTCGCGGGTGCGCTGGATGGTCCAGACGGACAGGAAGGCGATCGTGACCAGGGCGGAGATGCCGTAGAGGAAGCCCTGGATGAGGGTCAGCGAGCCGTTCTCCGAGGAGTAGGAGGGCAGGGCGGCAAGGGAGTCGTCCACGCTCACGGCGCGGGTGCCGGAGTCCCAGGCGGCCTGCTCGACGACCTCGTCCCCTGCGGCGGCGCCGTGGACCAGCAGGGCGGAGCCCGCGGTGTCCTCGGCCTGATGGGCGAGGTCCTTGAAGGTGGTGACGTCGATGTAGCCGACGGGGGAGTGGGAGTACCAGGAGGTCGGGGCGGTGCCGACGACGGTGAGGTCCTGGCCGTTGACCTGCACCGTGTCCCCGGCCGTGACGCCGAGGTCCGCGGCGACGTCCTCGGGCAGCAGCGCCTCGCCCGGGGCGGGCGCCGAGGGCAGCGCCTGCGCGGCCTCGCCGTCGGGGGCGACGCCGAACAGGGCCAGCGAGGTCACCGCCTCGCCGGCCGCGATGCGCATCTGGCCGACGGACAGCGGCTCGGCGGTGATCTCGTCGGCCGCCTCCCAGGTCGCGGCCTGGTCGGTCGAGACCTGCGAGTCGGACCAGGAGATCTCGTCGCCGAGGGTGGGGGTGAGCACGACCGCGTCGGCCGGGAGGTCCTCGATGGCGGAGATGTTCTGGTGGGCGAGACCGCGGGTGAGGCCGGTCAGCAGCACCAGCAGCAGCGTGAGCAGGGCGATCACCCCGATCATGAGGGTGAATCGACCCTTGGCGTGGACGATGTCCTTGAGTGCGACGAACATGGCTCCATGCCATCGCGGATCCTGGCCCGCGACATCGCCTGTGCGGGATGGTCCCCGATGACCAGAAGGACGAACGCCGAGTCGTCCTTTCGGACGATGCCGCGAGCGGGGGCGGGGGGCGGGCCTGGCCCTAGAGTGTCGAGGGTGAACGCAGAGCCAGTCCCGGAGCAGGAGTCGGGCCGTCCCCGGATCGGGGAGGGACCCGCGCCGACGGGCGACACCTCCACCGCCCTCGCCGCCACCCTGCGCGGCGCGATGCACGTCGCGTTCCTGGTGCTGCCGGTGGTGGGCGCGGTCCGCGCGATCACGGCCGACGGGGTCCCTGCGCCGCTCGCGATCCTGTGCGCCGTCGTGCTCGCCGTGATCTACCTCCTCGGCTCGCAGCGGGCCCTGCGCCGCGGCGACGCCGGACGCGCGGACACCACCGACCTGCTGCTCCCGTCGGCGCCGTGGGTGCTCGCGCTGACCGCCGCCTGGATGGCGACCACCTTCGTCTCCCCGTCGTTCGTGTGGATCGCGTTCACGCTGTTCTTCCTGGTCCTGTTCGCGCTGGGCCCCGTCGGCGGGCCCCTCGCGCTCGCGCTGGTGGCCCTGTGGGCGATCGTCTCCCCGGTGCTCGGGCGGGACGAGGCCCTGCTGGGGGTGGGCGAGATCCTCGGACCGCTGATCGGCGCCGTGTTCTCCCTGGTCGCTCACGCCGTCTACCGGCGCCTGCTGCGCGAGACGGACCGCAGCCGGGTACTCGTCACGCAGCTCCGCGCCGCCCAGGCCGAGCTCGCCGACTCCGAGCGGAGGAAGGGCGTGGCCGAGGAGCGGCAGCGCCTGGCCAGCGACATCCACGACTCCCTCGCCCAGGGCCTGAACTCGATCGTGATGCTCTCCCGCGCCGCGGGCGCCGTTCACCCGTCGGCCGCCGAAGAGTTCTCCCGCATCGAGCGCACCGCCCGCGAGAACCTCGCCGATGCACGCGGCCTGGTCCGCGATCTCGCGGACCGCGCCCCGCGCACCACCCTCGAGCAGGCGCTGCGCGAGGTGATCGCCCGTGCCGAGGCGCTCGGTGGGCCCACCCGCTGGGAGCTGCGGGTCGACGGGACCCCGATCGAGCTCGCCCCTGAGCAGGTGGAGACGCTGCACCGGGCCGCGCAGTCCCTGATCGCGAACGTGCAGCGGCATGCGAAGGCGCAGCGCTGCGTGCTCACGCTGGTCTGGTGGCCGGACCGGGTGAGCCTCGACGTGGTCGACGACGGGCGCGGCTTCGACCCGTCGGCCGTGGGTCGGGCGGCCGACGGTGCTGCCACCGGCGACGCCGCGCGAACCAGCGGCGGCGCGCGCATCG
>NZ_KV788747.1:0-1925 GCF_001807385.1 Brachybacterium sp. HMSC06H03
CCGCAGGTGCTGGTCCTGGCCGGGGCGGGCCCCCAGCCGTCGGGGGGCGGGCCGAAGGGGTCGGGGGTGGTGCGCTCGAGGGGCAGCAGGAAGGGCCGCTCGGCGTTGACGAACCCGAGGTCGAAGACCATGTCGTCGTAGACCGTCTCGAAGGTGCGCAGGCTCAGCAGCGCCAGGTGCTTGCCGTCGGCGCTGAACGCGGGGGCGGAGTCCTGGAACTTCCCGGAGGTGAGCGCGCGGCCCGTCGGCTCCTGGGCCTCGGTGTCCGAGATCATCAGGCGCGAGAGCTGCCAGGAGTTCGGCTCGGCCCATACCAGCCAGCGGCCGTCCGGCGACCAGGCCAGGTCGCTGACCTCGCCGCCGCTGCTACGGCCGATCTCGCGCACGTGGTCCAGGCGCGGCGCCGTCACGGAGCGGTCGGCGTCGGCCTCCCAGCCGGCGTCCGCGGCGGTCGCGGCCTGTGCGCCCTTCCCGTGCGTCTCCTTGGCGGGGTCCTCGAGGCCGCGCAGGGTCACCAGGCGCACCACGTTGTCGTGGCTGACGATCGCGATGCGGGAGCCGTCGGGCGAGGGGATGGCGTGCAGGATCCGGCCCACCTCGCCCACTGCCAGGCGGATCTCCTCGCCGCCGCCGTCCAGCCGCGCCAGCGCCAGCACGTCGGAGCCGACGCCGCCCTGCTCACGATCGGAGAGGGCCTCCGCATCGGAGACGAACAGGGCGAAGGGCGAGCGGCCGAGCGGCCGCACCTCCCGCAGCCGCAGCCCGCAGGCCCCGGCGAGCAGCCGCGCCGGACCGCCGCGATGGGTGAGGGCGTGCGCGGAGCCGCGCCATTCGACGACGCTCGCGCGCGCGTCGTGCAGCGGCCGCATGGCCAGGAGGTTCTCGCTCGCCGAGGCGGGGCGCGGCAGCCGGGCGGCGCCGACGCCGGAGGCGAGCACCTCGATCTCCCGCGGCGCGGCCTCGAGGGAGTCCATCGCGAACAGGCGCCCGCGGGAGCTGAACACGATCGCGCTTCCGTCGGTGGCGGGTTCGCGCAGGTAGCCCTCCTCGGAGGTGAGGGAGGTGTGGGAGCGCAGGTCCGTGCCGTCGGCGGCGATGGACCACAGGTTCGCCGAGGCGCGATCGGTGAGTGCCGCGCCGGGGCCGGGGGTGTCGGAGGCGAACAGCAGCCGATCCCCGTACCAGGCGATCCGCAGCTTCGAGGCGAGGATCTCGTCGAGCAGCGGCTCCCAGGTGCGGGCCGCATGCGCCTCGGCGGGTGCGTCCAGCGGCACGTCCTCGCGCGAGAGCCACAGCTTCACGGCCGTGCCGCCCTGGTAGTGCTTCCAGGAGGCCTGGTCGCGGCGCCACGGCGTCGCGACGACGGTGGTGCCCGAGGGATGGATCGCGACCTCGCCGCTGCGGCCCAGCGGCAGCAGCGTGGTGGTGCCCTCGAGGTCGATGGCCCACAGCTGTGCATCGCGTGCGACCGGCGCGGCGTAGCTGGTGGTCGCGACGATGCGGCCGTCGGGCAGCCAGCCGACGACCTTCGTGGCGGGGCGGCCCCAGAAGGTCAGGCGGCGCGGTGCGGACTCGCCGGCGACATCCGCGACCCACACCTCCGGCCCGCCCGAGGCGCGGGAGGTGAAGGCGATGCGGGCGCCGTCCGGGGAGAAGCGCGGGTACGAGACGGGCGCGCCCTCGTCGGTGAGGCGCCAGGCGCGGCCTCCCTCGAGCGGGGCGATCCATACGTCGTTCGCGGCGGTGAAGGTGATCAGCTCGCCCCGGACGTCGGGGTGGCGGAGATAAGCGGCATGAGCAGGCGTCGTCGGCATGGTTTCCACCCTATGCCTCGGGGCCGACGTCGCCGGGCGGGGATGTTCGGCGCGGGGGAGGGGCGGGAGCGGCCGACGGGCGCAGCCGGCGGCGCGGTGCGGCGGACGGCG
>NZ_KV788748.1:0-7499 GCF_001807385.1 Brachybacterium sp. HMSC06H03
CGGCGGGTTCGGGGCGGCCCGGCGTCGGCAGCGGCACGGCGGTGCCGCGCAGGCGCGAGCTCGTCCGCACCGCGAGGACCAGCAGCACCACGAAGCTCACCAGCACCGCGAAGCCGAGCAGGGAGAGGAGCACCCGGGAGAGCGAGCCGAAGCCCGCGACGTCCGCGGTGCCGAGCGTGAGCGCGGAGAACAGCGCACCGGAGCCGGCCGTGGCCCGCTCGGCGAGCACGAACAGGGCCACGACGAGGTTGTACGCCACTACGCGCAGCACCGCGCCGCGGCTCATCACCGCCAGCGCCGCCGTCGTCGCGCGGGGACCGCCGCCCAGGGTCACCGGCAGCAGATGGCTCATCGCCCCCAGCAGCACCTGCAGAAGGAAGCCGGCGACGAAGGGGACGGTGAGATGCTGCACGTCGGCGGCGACGAGGGAGCTCGCCATCTGCGCATCGGCCGAGCGCCACCACATCACCAGCAGGCCCGCGGTGGTCAGCGCGAACCAGCCCGTCCCCGCGGCGATCGACAGGATCGGGAACGGGGCGAGCGGCACCCGGCGCTCCTGGCGCACGCCGTGCACCCCGACCCGCACGAGAGTCACCGCGACCCAGGCGAAGGAGCCGAGATAGGCGAGCAGCGCCGCGCAGCCCAGCAGGGTGGAGCCGATCAGCGCCCCGGCGACCCCGCCGAGGACGGCCAGGAACATGCCCAGCAGCCCGCCCGCGGCCCGGGTCGCCGCGGCGAGCTCGATGCGCGTTCGCAGCACGGTGGGCCACAGGGTCAGCAGCGTGCCGGTCACGGTCAGGCCCACGAACCCCAGCACGTTCACGATCTGGTGGGCGAGCATCAGCCGTCCCTGCCAGGGCTCGCCCGGGCTGAACGCCATCACCGCGCCGAGCAGCGCACCGACGGGGAGCAGACAGGCCGCAGTGATGTAGGCCCTCACCGTGAACGCGAAGCGCGGCGCGAGCGCGGCCCGGATCTGCGCGCCGAGCGCGGCGGCGTACCAGAGCAGCGCCGCGGAGACGGCCAGCGCCCCGAGCACCACCAGCCACGGCCATCCCGGCAGCATCCCGGCGATCGTCACCACCACCCCGGCGGTGAGCAGCCGCAGCCTCGCCAGCTGGCGCGGGCGGGACTCCTCGCCCAGGCGGGTCTTCAGCAGCGCCTCGGCGAAGTGCTGCCCCCAGACCATGATCGAGGTGGTGATCAGTCCCAGCGTGACCATGTGGACCATCAGCCAGCGCGCCTGCGGCAGCCACTGGTGCACCAGGACCACCACGACCAGAGCGAGCATCCAGCCCATCACGGGGCGGGCGGCACGTCGATGCCAGGCACCGCGCCCGGTGGCGGGGGAGCGCCCGGCGGGACGAGCACCAGGACCGGGGGAGGACGGCTCGGAGGACGACGGCTCAGGAGCCGACGGCTCAGGAGCCGACGGCTCGGGAGGAGACGGCACAGGGGAGGACGGCACGGTGCAGGACCACCTCGGTCGTGATACCGGTCGGGGCGGCAGGCGACCGGTCGGGAACGGGCAGGGACCGTTCCAGGCTAGGACCGGCCGAGGACGCTCCGTCCGGCCATGGTCCCGACGTCAGGCCACGACGCTCGGCCGCTCGGGCCGCCGCGTCACGGTCTCGTCGTCACGCGTCCCGAGCGGGGCGGACCGATGCTCGTTCGGGAGCGGTGCGCGCAGCGCTCGACGCGCGCTCAGCGGTCGCGGGGATCCTCGGCCCGGTCGAGCCGCTCCCTGCTGCGCTTCCACTGCGCGTACAGACCCGCGCCGAAGCTCACCACCACGATCAGCCCGACTGCGATCAGCACGGTGGTGAAGGGGATCGGGATCCCGGCGGCGGCGAGCACCGCCCAGATCACCACCAGCGAGAGGCCGATCAGCAGGGCGTCGCGCAGGGCGCGCATGATGCGCGGGACGATGTTCGCGCGCTCGACGTGCCGGCTCGCGACGGCGTAGTACGCGGCGGCCTCGCGACGCAGCTCCTCGCCGGAGGGGCGGGGGCGCTGAGCGGTGCGCGTTCCGCCGTCCCGGTCCGAGGGACGGCGCCGGTCCCCCGGAGCGGAGGAGCGGTGCTCGTCCTCCCGCTCCCGACGGGCATCCCGGTCCTGGGCGCGGCCTCGGTCCCGCTCGACGCCGTCGGCGTCCGCGTCGTGCCCGCGGGGTCGGTCGCCGCGAGGGTCGTACTCCCGGATGTCGTCCGCGGGAAGATCACCGGCCGCGGAACGACCGCCCGCTGCCGGACGCTCGTCGGCGGCGGGACGACCGTCGGCAGGAGAGTTCTCGCGGGTCCGCTCGCTCCTCGGCTCCCGACGCTCGTCGCGCTCGCCGGCTCCCGCCGACGCGCGCGGCTCCTCCTCGCGCCAGCCCTCGTCGACCGCGCGCCCGGCGGCGCGCACATAGCCGCCGGCACGGTCACCGGCCCTCCGGGCGGCGTCCTTCGCGGCAGGGGCCTGCTTGCGGGCGGTGTTCTGCGCCGCCTTCACGTAGGTCTTCCAGTCGGCCATGGCTCTCCTCGCCTCAGCGGTGCCAGTCGCCGCGGTCCCGCGGGTCCAGGTGCTCGAAGCGCCGGTCGTCCCGGGGGCGCCGGTCGTCCTCGCGGAAGCGGATGTCCCCGCCGCCGCGGGGCTCCCGCTGCGGGCGCGGGTTCCGGGCGCGGCGCTCGTAGTAGTACGACAGGGCGACGTTCAGCGCGAGGGTGATGCCCACGGTCAGCACGAAGCCGCCCAGGGTCGAGCGCATGCCCAGCAGGCGCAGCACGATGAACAGCACCCCGATGGCGACGATGCTGAATCCGAGGTGGTCTCGCACGCGCTGGACGAGGCTGCGGGAACGGCGGCTCATCGTCCCATCGTAGACGCGGCGTCTGGACGCGAGCCGGACGGGATGAGAGTCGCGCCACAGTCACCTCCTGCGCCGGGCCCGGGTCCGGCGGGGCCTGAGGACGCGTTACCCTGGCGGTGTTCCCAGGGGTGGCATCGAGGCCAGTGCGGCCTGCCGCCCACTGCCGACATCGAGAGGAAAAGCACCCCGTGGACCTGTATGAGTACCAGGCCCGCGATCTCTTCGAGAAGCACGGCGTGCCCGTGCTCGGAGGAGTCGTCGCGGAGGACCCCGCAGCCGCCAAGGCCGGCGCAGAGAAGCTCGGCACCCCGGTCGTCGTCGTCAAGGCCCAGGTGAAGACCGGTGGTCGTGGCAAGGCCGGCGGTGTGAAGGTCGCCAAGTCCCCCGAGGAGGCGGAGCAGAAGGCCTCCGAGATCCTCGGCATGGACATCAAGGGCCACACCGTGCACCGAGTGATGATCGCGGCCGGTGCGGACATCGCCGAGGAGTACTACTTCTCGCTCCTGCTGGACCGCGCCAACCGCAACTACCTGGCCATGTGCTCGGTCGAGGGCGGCATGGAGATCGAGCAGCTCGCCGTCGAGCGGCCCGAGGCCCTCGCCCGAGTGGCCGTCGACCCCAACGTCGGGATCGACGAGGCCAAGGCGAAGGAGATCGTCGAGGCCGCGAAGTTCGACGCCGAGACCGGTGCGAAGGTCGCCCCCGTGCTGCAGAAGCTGTGGGACGTCTACCGCGAGGAGGACGCGACCCTCGTCGAGGTCAACCCGCTGGTCAAGACCAGCGCCGGCGACATCGTCGCGCTGGACGGCAAGATCACCCTGGACGACAACGCCGAGTTCCGCCACGAGGCCCACGCCGAGCTCGTCGACGTCACCTCCGAGGACCCGCTGGAGACCAAGGCGAAGGCCCTGGACCTCAACTACGTCAAGCTCGACGGCGAGGTCGGCATCATCGGCAACGGCGCGGGGCTGGTCATGTCCACCCTCGACGTGGTCGCCTACGCCGGCGAGAAGCACGGCGTCAAGCCCGCGAACTTCCTGGACATCGGCGGCGGCGCGAGCGCCGAGGTCATGGCCAACGGCCTCGACGTCATCCTCGGCGACGAGCAGGTCTCGGCCGTGTTCGTCAACGTCTTCGGCGGCATCACCGCGTGCGACGCGGTCGCCAACGGCATCGTCGGCGCCCTGAAGAAGCTCGGCGACGCGGCGACCAAGCCGCTCGTCGTCCGCCTCGACGGCAACAACGTCGAGGAGGGTCGCAAGATCCTCGCGGACTTCGCCCACCCCCTCGTCACCCAGGCCGACACCATGGACGGCGGCGCCGCGAAGGTCGCCGAGGCCGCCGCCGCAGGAAAGTGAGCAGCACCCGACATGTCTATCTTCCTTGATGAGAACAGCAAGGTCATCGTCCAGGGCATGACGGGCTCGGAGGGCATGAAGCACTCCCAGCGCATGCTCGACTCCGGCACGAACATCGTCGGCGGCGTGAACCCGCGCAAGGCCGGCCAGTCCGTGTCCTTCGAGGGCGGCGCCGAGGTGCCCGTCTTCGGCACCGTGGCGGAGGCCATGAAGGCCACCGGCGCGAACGTCTCGGTAGTCTTCGTGCCGCCGAAGTTCGCCAAGTCCGCCGCGATCGAGGCGATCGACGCCGAGATCCCGCTCCTCGTCATCATCACCGAGGGCATCCCGGTCAAGGACTCCGCCGAGTTCTTCAACTACTCGCAGGCCAAGGGCGCGACCCGCATCATCGGGCCGAACTGCCCCGGTCTGATCAGCCCCGGAAAGTCCAACGCGGGCATCACCCCCTCGAACATCACCGGTGCGGGCAAGCTGGGCCTGGTCTCCAAGTCCGGCACCCTGACCTACCAGATGATGTACGAGCTGGCCGACATCGGCTTCACCACCGCCATCGGCATCGGCGGCGACCCGGTCATCGGCACCACGCACATCGATGCGCTGAAGGCCTTCGAGGCCGACCCCGACACCGCCGGCATCGTCATGATCGGCGAGATCGGCGGCGACGCCGAGGAGCGCGCGGCCGAGTACATCAAGGCCAACGTCACCAAGCCGGTCGTCGGCTACGTCGCGGGCTTCACCGCCCCGGAGGGCAAGACGATGGGCCACGCCGGCGCGATCGTGTCCGGCTCCGCCGGCACCGCGCAGGCGAAGAAGGAGGCCCTCGAGGCCGCCGGTGTCAAGGTGGGCAAGACCCCCACCGAGACCGCCGATCTCATGCGCGAGATCATCAAGGGCCTCTCCTGACCGACGTGCTGGGAGGCACGAGCGGCAGGAGATCAGGCGGACGGCTCGCCTGATCACTCCCGCCCAGCGCACCAGCGCGCGAGGCCGACGTGCCCCGGACCCGCACGGGTCCGGGGCACGTCGTCGTCCCGGCGGAGCGGTGCGGCCCGAAGGAGAGCGGCTCAGCAGCAGCTGATCCGCTCCGGACCGCAGGAGCGGCACGCGGATCTCCTCCGGGCGGAGGAGGCGCTGTCGCGCAGCCGCGGGGCAGGATCGGGGCATGACCGCTGCTGCCGCTCGACGACCCGCCTCCTCCGTTCGCGGACCCGGTGCGGATCGCGCTGTCCCTGCCGCCGATCCTGCGCCCACCGGCCGGCCCGCCCCCGCGGACCGCCCCGTCGTCGTCGGCATCCTGCTGGCGCTGTTCGTCCTCGCGATCGCGGTGACGGCCTGGCGCCATCCCGACGGGGTGGTGGTCTCCCGTGATCCCGGCTACGCCCCGATGCCCGTCCTGCTCCTGCTCGTCCCGGCCCTGGCCGCGACGGCGCTCACCGCGCTGCTGCCGCGGGGACGCCGCACGGCGGAGCTGAACGTGCGGCGACGTACCGCCCTGCGCGCCGAGACGGCGGTGCTGCTGGGCCTGGTCCTCGCCTTCCCGCTGCTCGTACCGCTGCTGCCCACGGGCGAGGACTACGTGCTGGTGAAGGCCGCGCTGTTCCTGCTGGTCCCGTCGGTCGCGCTCGCGCTGTCCGCCCGGCGCAGAGGCGCCTCGCTCATGATCCGACGACCCGAGGTCGGCGCAGCGGTGATCGCACTGCCCGCCCTCGTGCTGGGCGTGCTCTCGACCGTCGGCCCCTTCTCCTCGGGCGGCCCCGCGAGCTGGCCGCCCCTCGAGGTCCTGCTGATCGCGGCGACGGCGACCGCGATCACCGCCGGTCTCGGCGAGGAGCTCATCTACCGCCGCTTCCTGCAGACCCGCCTCGAGGCGCTGCTCGGCCCGTGGACCGGACTGCTGCTCGCCTCGCTGCTGTTCGGCCTCATGCACGTCCTCAGCCACGGGGGAGGGGCCTGGTGGGAGAGCGTCGCGCAGGTCATCGCGCTGCAGGGCACCACCGGGATCGCGCTGGGCCTGATGTGGCGGCGCTGGCGACGGCTGTGGGTGTGCGTCCTCGCGCACGTCCTGCTCAACGGCCTCGGGGTGCTGCTCCACCTCCTGGGGCTGCTGGGGTGAGGGCAGGGTGGGGAGCCACGACCAGGGGATCCGTCGGTCCGATCCGACGCCGTCCCCGCTCGGCCCGGGGCGAACGGGGCGTCCGACGTCGGTGCGCCCGATAAGCTGGACGTCGCCAGTCGCGCTGACCGAGGAGGGGCCTGTGTCCGGAGATCTCATCGACACCACGGAGATGTACCTGAAGACGGTGTTCGAGCTCCACGAGGCCGGCATCGCCCCGATGCGCGCCCGCATCGCCGAACGGCTCGGGCACTCCGGCCCCACCGTCTCCCAGACGGTCGCCCGGATGGAGCGCGACGGGCTGCTCCACCTCGACGACCAGCGGCGCATCCGCCTCACCGCCGAGGGCACCGAGGTCGCCACCGACGTCATGCGCAAGCACCGCCTCGCCGAACGGCACCTGCTGGACGTGATCGGGCTGGACTACGCCCACGTCCACGAGGAGGCCTGCCGCTGGGAGCACGTGATGAGCCTCGAGGTCGAGAAGCGACTTGCCCGCCAGATCACCCCGCCCTACGTCGACCCCTACGGCAACCCCATCCCCGGCCTCGCGGCCCTCGGGATCGAGGAGACCCAGGCCACGGACGAGGGTAAAGACGAGACCTCCGCGGTCCAGGAGCTGCGCGGCGCGGTCGAGGACGGCCAGAGCCGCGAGGTCCGTCTCGAGCGCATCGGCGAGCGGCTCCAGAGCGATGTCGACCTGCTCGGCGAACTCGCACGTCACGGCATCCTTCCCGGGGCACGGCTCGCGGTGGAGCGCGTCGGGGCGAGCGTCGTCGTCCGCGGCCCCGAGGGCGGGGAGGTGGCGCTCGGCGACCTCGACGCCGACCAGCTCCACGTGACCCCGATCGCCGCCGGGTAAAGCCTCCGTCAAGCCCTTCCCCAGAAGCTTCCAGTCATCCTGACGAGGGCGCGACCGGCCCTTAGTCTCGAGGACGTGTCGCGGCGCAGAGGTCCGCGACATCCCTTCCGGAAGCCCCACCGCGCACCGGAGAACAGGGTGCGAGACGTGACCACGCGCGGGGGCTGAGCCCGGGGCTGGGAGCGATTCGTGTCGAACACCGTGCACCACACCCATCGCCGCGCCATGCGCACCGTCACCCCCGTCTCCCGCGCCGGGCGCGCCGGGGCCGGAGCGGCGATGGCCGCCGCGATGCTGTTCGGCGGCGCCGCCGCC
>NZ_KV788749.1:0-5730 GCF_001807385.1 Brachybacterium sp. HMSC06H03
CGCTCCGCCCTGCGGGGCCGGGGCGTCGGCCGCGGCGAGCGCCGCCCGCTCGTCCCGCAGCACCAGCCGGGCCGCGAGCAGCTCGAGGTGGAGACGGGGCGAGGTCGCGCCGCTCATGGTCGAGAGGGTCTCGTGGACCAGGTCGCCGCACTGCGAGAGATCGGCCGGGGCGAACTGCGAGGCCTGGCCGAGCATCCGCTCGAGCTCGCCGGCCGGGACCTGGGGGAGCAGATCGGCGCCCTTGTCCGGCACGGCGGCGAGCACGATCAGGTCCCGCATCCGCTCCAGCAGGTCCTCGACGAAGCGGCGCGGCTCGTGGCCGGTGGCGAGCACGTGCTCGACCGCGGAGTAGAGCGCGGCCGCGTCCCGCTCGGCGATGGCGGTGACCGCCTGATCGAGCAGGGCCGTGTCGGTGAAGCCGAGCAGCGCGATCGCGGTGGGGAAGTCCAGGCCGTCCTCGCCGGCGCCGGCCATCAGCTGGTCCAGCACCGACATCGAGTCACGGGCGGAGCCGCCGCCGGCGCGCACGACCAGCGGCATCACGCCCTCGCCGACCTGGACGTCCTCCGCGGCGCAGACCTCCTCGAGGTAGGGGCCGAGCACCTGCGGCGGGATGAGCCGGAAGGGGTAGTGGTGGGTGCGGGAGCGGATGGTGCCGATGACCTTGTCCGGCTCGGTGGTCGCGAAGACGAACTTCACATGGTCCGGCGGCTCCTCGACGAGCTTGAGCAGCGCGTTGAAGCCGGCGGAGGTGACCATGTGGGCCTCGTCGATGATGAACACCTTGAAGCGGTCCCGCACCGGGGCGAAGGAGGCGCGCTCCCGCAGCTCGCGGGCGTCGTCCACGCCGCCGTGGCTGGCCGCGTCGATCTCGACCACGTCGAGCGAGCCGGCGCCGCCGCGGGCGAGGTCGCGGCAGGAGTCGCAGGTGCCGCAGGGGGTGTCCGTCGGCCCCTGCTCGCAGTTCAGGCAGCGGGCGAGGATGCGGGCGGAGGTCGTCTTGCCGCAGCCGCGAGGTCCCGAGAACAGGTAGGCGTGACCGACCCGGCCCGCGCGCAGCGCACGCCTCAGGGGCGTGGTGACGTGGTCCTGGCCGATCACCTCGGCGAAGGACTCCGGGCGGTAACGACGGTACAGAGCGGTGGCCACCCCGACAGGCTAGTCGAGGCCCCCCACGCTCCCCCACCGTCGCGAGGATCCTCGTGGAGAACCCCGCACTGTGGAGGAGACGTCACGGCTTCCCTCGTCGACGCCGGGCGGTGGTCACATCGCGGAGGTCTTCCAGCGCCGGGCGACCGCCATCCGCCATCCGCCATCCGCCAACAGTCGTCGGTCATACGACGCGCGGCGGCGACATTCCGGCACCGCACGGGTACTGCAGAAAACTGCGTACATCACGTACGTCATGTACGTGCTTTTCCACAACAGACACCGCGTGCGGAGCCGATACCGCCCGGATGGCCGAGACTCCCCCTCAGAGACACGACCGATACGGGGGATGAGCGGCATGGCAGAGAGTGCATGGGACGCAGAGGCGGAGGTGTCGGATCGCCTCGACGCGGCAGACTGGTCGAATCGGGACGACGCGGCAGACGGCTCGAATCGGGACGACACAGTGGACGAGACGGATGGGGCCGACAGGACGAGCGCGGCGGGCGCTGGCCGCGCGAGGTACGTGAGTGACGCGATCGGGACCGCACCTGACGGGCCGGCGATGGGCCCGCCTGCACTGACCGCGATCGAGGCTGCGGTCACCACGAAGATCGTGACCGCCTCGGAGTTCCGCACGAGGCTGAGCGAGCTCCTCGAGCTCTCGCACCGTCAGCCCGTCACGGTGATGAGCCGCGGAGCACGGGCGCGCGGCGTGCTGGTCTCCGCCGACTTCTTCGACCGCGCCTGCTCCGCTCTCGGGGACGAGCCGTACGCTCGGCCCCCGCGCACCCGTCTCGAGGAGATCATGGCGGAGAACAGGCAGTTCCTCGAGTTCCTCTGACCAGCTCGCCGGATCTGCCTGCACGGTCCGGACGGGATTCAGCTCTGCGTGCTTCGCTCACCCGCGGACCGCTCGTCGTCCTCGACCTCCGACGGCGACGGCCCCGAGGGCTCTGCGCCGTAGTCGCCGTCTGGGTCGTGCGCTCGGCTCCCCGGCGCGACGTCCGAGTCCGCGCTTCTCGGCGTCTCGGCATCCGCCCCGTCGGCGGCGCCCGAATCCGCACCGCCCGTCCTCGCGACATGCGCTCCGGCGTCGTCGTCCGAGCCCGCACCCCTCGTCGTCTCCGCGAGCTTCTCCCGGCGCGTGCGCAGGGCGCGGTGGGTCGCCGAGAACACTGCGACGACGACGATCACCGGCACCAGCACGTCCACCAGCCAGCCGGGCACGGAGAAGGGGAGCCCGATGTCCGGCAGCAGGTCCAGCAGCCAGCGCACCGCCTCGCCGATCGGGCGGAGGATCGCGGCGATCAGCTCCCGGATCGGACTCAGCAGGGCGTCGAGGAACTCCCGCACCGGACGCGTGACCTCTTCGATCCAGTCCCGGATCGGCTGGGTGGCCTGGGCGACCGCGACGACGACGGGCCGGATCCGCGCCTCGATCCACTCCTCGACCGGATCGAGCAGCCCGCCGAACAGCGCACCGAGTCCCAGCAGCGGGATCAAGAACTTCGCCGCCTTCGCCAGCGCCGCGATCAGCGCATAGCGGGCGGGATGGGCGGTGCGCTTCTCATCGCGCAGGGCCGACGGGGACCCCTCCGCCGGGACGAGCAGGGTAGTCCGGAACCCGTGCCGGACCTCGACCTCGCCGGCGCCGCCGAGTCCTGCGGTGCGGATCGTGAGCACCTCGCAGTCCTTGACCTCGCCGTCCTCGCGGCGACGGCGCACGGTGCAGCGCAGCGTGGAGAAGCCCTCGTCGAGGCCGAACTGCAGGTCGTCTTCGGCCGCGTAGCCATCAATCGCATCGTCGCGGGTCGCGTCGTCGCCGGTCGCGTCGTCGTCGCTCGCCTCGCGCTTCTCCCGGTCCTTTCGCGCCTTCTCCTCGGCCTTGGGGTCGTGCTCGATCCCGTCGATGACCACGGTGAAGGAGGTGTCCAGCAGGCGATGGCGGGCGCGGACGAGATAGTCGTGCTCGCCGGCACGGCCGCTGTACTCGACGTCGGCGGCGAAGCGGGTCGCCGGATGCTCGCCGAAGGGGACGCCATCCTCCTGGACGGCGTCGGTCCTCCCGTCGCGCCCGTCGGCCGCGCTGTCGGCCCCGTCCGCCACACCGACAGCGCTCGGCAGCACCTCGTCCGAGGAGGCGGGATCGGCGTGGTCCACAGGCGTTCGAGACATGGCTCCACCGTGCCAGGCCTGCTCGCGACCGACATCCTCCGCACGTCGATTCCAGCTTTCTCGAGGTCCTCCGATCGGCCGAGGGCCGCACGGCTCCTCGTGACCCGCCGACGGCGACGCTCCTCCGGTCGGCCAGGCCCTCACGGCTCCGCCGCCGCGGCCTGCCAGGGCGCGCACCGCTCGGCCCCTCACCCCTTCCAGTGCCTGGCAGCAGCACACAACCCCAAAGCCGCGCTAATGTGACCGCATAGCAATATGGTTGAACCTGGGAGCATGGGCGCGTAGCGTCCCGCTCGTGAGCACATCAACCACCTCCTCCTCGGTCTCGACGCGGTCGCGCCACCCGCTGACCGCGATCGCCCGCATCCCCTTCGGCTGGCAGGTCCTGATCGGCCTCGTCCTCGGCATCGTCCTCGGCCTCGTCGCCGCCCAGATGGGCCCGGTCGTCGAGACCGAGGCGAACCCCGACGGCGCAAACTGGCTGACCACAACGCTGGACACCATCGGCACGATCTTCGTGACGCTGCTGAAGGCTCTGGTCCCGCCGCTGATCTTCCTCGCGATCGTCACCTCGATCGCGAACCTCCGCGGCGTCACGAACGCCGCGCGTCTGGCCGGCAAGACCCTGCTGTGGTTCGGGATCACCTCCCTGATCGCCGTGTCGATCGGCATCGCCCTCGGCGTGCTGACCACCCCCGGCGCGAACTCGCAGGTCTCCGCGGACTCCGCCGAGGCCTCCTCCACCCAGGGCGGCTGGCTCGACTTCCTCACCGGCCTGGTCCCCTCGAACTTCCTGGGCATCACCGGTTCGGCCGGGGGCGACGGCTCCGTCTCCCTGAGCTTCAACGCCCTGCAGATCCTCGTCATCTCGATCGCCGTCGGCATCGCCGTGCTCTCCGTCGGCGAGAAGGCCGAGCCCTTCCTGAAGGTCACCGGCTCCGCGCTGGAGATCGTCCAGAAGCTGCTGTGGTGGGTCATCCGCCTCGCCCCGATCGGCACCATCGGCCTGCTCGGCAACGCCGTGGCCAGCTACGGCTGGGACGCGATCGGCCAGCTCGGCGTGTTCACCCTCGACGTCTACGTGGGCATGCTGATCGTGCTGCTGGTCGTCTACCCGATCCTGCTGAAGGCCAACGGCCTCTCCATCGGCTCCTTCTTCCGCGGCGTGTGGCCGGCGACCTCGCTCGGCTTCGTCTCCCGCTCCTCGCTGGGCACCATGCCGATGACCCAGACCGTCACCGAGCGCATGGGCGTCCCGCGCCACTACGCCTCCTTCGCGATCCCGCTGGGCGCGACCACGAAGATGGACGGCTGCGCCGCGATCTACCCCTCGCTCGCCGCGATCTTCGTCGCGAACTTCTACGGCGTGCCGCTGGGCGTGACCGACTACCTGCTGATCGTGCTGGTCTCCGTGCTCGGCTCCGCCGCGACCGCCGGCATGACCGGTGCGACCGTGATGCTCACCCTGACCCTGTCCACCCTGGGCCTCCCGCTCGAGGGCGTGGGCCTGCTGCTCGCGATCGACCCGATCCTCGACATGGGCCGCACCGCCCTGAACGTCACCGGGCAGTCGCTGGTGGGCGTGATCGTCGCCAAGCGCGAGAAGATCCTGGACCAGGACACCTACGACGCCGCGGCCCGCACCTCCTTCCAGGCCGAGCAGAAGGCGGAGACCGACGCCGCGGAGCGCGCGGAGTCCGACGACGCCACCGCCGCGTCGCCGGAGGCCCCCGAGGCGACCGACGCCCACGAGGCGGCCGGCACCCGCGCCTGACCCGGCCAGCACCTGCGCCGCCGGCACCGCCGGCGCACAATTCCGAGTCCCTGGCGTGACCTCGACCCCGTACAGCGGGTGAGGTCACGCCAGGGACTCGTCTGTTGTCAGCCGCGGGTGACGGTGGGCGCCGAGGGGCGCCGGCGTGAGCCGCATCGGACGGTGATGCCCTGCCCCCCGACGCAGGGACAGGGCATCACCGGTTCTCGAGCGGACGCTCAGGCCCGGCGGCGCCGCACCAGGGCGATCCCGGCACCGGTGAGGGCCAGTGCCAGGGCGGCGAGTCCCGCCGCCTCCACACCCGTGCGGGCGAGCGATCCGGTGCTCACGGCACCGTCCTGGGCCTGCTCGTCGCCACTCCCGTCCGCGGCGCTGCCGGGCCTGGTCGCACCGGAACCGCCGGCCGCTGCCGAGCCCTCGGAGCCGGCTGCACCGGAGTCAGCGTCGCCGGGATCGGACGCACCGGAGTCCTTCGCTCCGGAACCGGTCGCGCCCGGGGCGCCCGCGCCGTCCCCCTCGGCACCGTCCGCGCCGCCGCTCCCGCCAGCGCCGTCACCGGCGCCAGGCCCGTAGGAGCCGCCGTTCCCATCGGATCCCTCCGAGCCGCCCGCGCTCCCGGAGCCGCCACC
>NZ_KV788750.1:0-9155 GCF_001807385.1 Brachybacterium sp. HMSC06H03
CCCCGAGGCGGCCACGACCCGCCGTCGGCCGGAGGCACGGGAGCGGGACCGCCCGGGTTCTGCCCGCCCGCTCCCGGCCCGTCGGCCCGGTGCCCTTGGGTTCCCGGACCGACCGGTCCCGGCCAGCCCGATCCCGGCCCCTGGGCGCCCGACGCTCCCGGCCCTGGCGGGGGAGCTCCCGGCCCGTATGCCCCGGGCCCGTCGCCGCTCGTGCTCGGATCCCTCATCTTCTCCCCCTCCCCCGGTTCCCGGTCACCGCACCCTCAGCTCCTCTCCAGCGCGAGCACCGGCACGCGCGCGGGGCTGAAGCCCAGCACCTGCCCGTAGAAGGACAGCGACGACTCGATCGCCGTCACGATCGTCTCCGCCTTCCGGAAGCCGTGCTGCTCCCCCTCGAACAGGAGGTAGGCGTGCGGGATGCCCTTGGCGGCGAGCGCGTCGCGGAACGCCTCGGACTGGCTGGGCGGGACGATCCGGTCCTCGTCGCCCTGCAGCAGCAGCACCGGCACCTCGAGCTCGTCGACGTGGCTGAGCGGGGCGCGCTCGACGTACAGGTCGCGCCGCTCGGGATAGGGGCCGACGAGCCCGTCGATGTAGCGGGACTCGAAGTCGTGGGTGTCCAGGCGGAACTGCTCGAGCTCGGCGACGCCGAAGCTGGAGACCCCGGCGGCGAAGGCGTCCGTGCGGGTCAGGCACGCGAGAGTGGTCCAGCCGCCGGCGCTGCCGCCCTCGATCGCGAGCCGCTCCCCGTCGGCGATCCCCTCGGCGACCAGGTGCTCCATCACCGCGACGGTGTCGGCGACGTCGACCACGCCCCACTGGCCCTTGAGCCGGTCGCGGTAGGCGCGGCCGTAGCCGCTGGAGCCGCCGTAGTTCACGACCACCACGCCGAGCCCGCGGGAGGTGTAGTAGGCGACCGGCAGCGAGAGCACCGGCGGGACGTGCGCGGTGGGACCGCCGTGGACCTGCGCGATGAACGGCGGCAGCTCGCCCTCGCGCCCGGCGAGGCCTTCCTGACGAGGACGGTGCACGATCGCGTGGACCACTCCGCCGTCCGCCAGCGGCACCTCGATGCTCTCCGCCTCCGGCAGGAGACCGGGGTCGGGGGCGTCGTCGCGGGAGGAGCGGAGCAGGGTGAGCGCAGAGAGGGACGGCGCGGCCGACGGAGCTCGTCCGGCCGCCGGAGCACCGCCGGTCGAGGCGGCCGCGGGCGCGGCGTCGGACGGGTCGGCCGACGGATCGGCCTGCGCGATCTCTTCCTCGAGCCGCAGCTCGGCGAGGTGGATCGCGCCGAAGGCCGTCGGGGAGGCGCCGGCGAGGACGAGCAGCCCGTCCTCGCGGCGCTGCATGCCGCCGACCTCGGTGAGCGGGCAGTCCAGCGGGGCGAGCTCGCCGGTGCTGATCCGCAGCACGGACAGCGAGGTCGCGGCGCGGCCGTGCTGGACGAGGGCCCGGTCGGCGTCGAGCACCGGGTACCAGGTGGTGCCGAGCGCCCACATCGGCCCGGCGAACTCCTCCTCGCGATCGAGGACCTGATGGGCGCCGTCGGCCGACGACCACGTCCAGGGGTTCCACCAGCCGGTGACGTCGGAGAGGAACAGGAGGCGATCGTCGTCGAGCCATTCGGGCTGGAGCACCGAGACGTCGGTGCCGCCGGCGATGATCTCGCCCTTCCCGGCGCTGCCGTCGAGCAGCGGTGCGACGTGCAGCTCGGTGCCGTCCCAGGGCATCTGCGGGTGCTCCCAGCTGATCCAGGCCAGGTGCGTGCCGTCGGGGCTGAGGCGCGGGTGGGCGACGAAGCGGGAGGCGGGGGTGATGCGGCGCAGGGCGGCGGGATCCTCCGCGGCGGAGCCGTCCAGCGGCACGGCGACGATGCTGCGCTCGATGTGCGGGGCGCCAACGGCATCGGTGCGCGGACCCTCCTCGCCGCCTGTGTGGTCCTCGCACACCCACCACACCTCGGTCGTGCCGTTCGCGAGGGTGACGACGGTGGGGTCCGCCCAGCGCAGCGAGGGTCCGTGCGCGGACTCGACCGCGGGGCCGACGGGGGTGAGCGGGCGGGGCTGCTCCCCCTCGCGCAGCGCGTAGGCGCGCTGGTCGGCGAAGTTCACGAAGACGACCAGCGGCCCCTGCCCGTCCGGGCCCGGTGCGGGGACGACGCTCCAGCTCGACCCGCCGTACTCGTGCACGCGCGAGCGGGCGTTGAAGGGGGCGGGCAGGACGGTGACGCGGTCGGCCGGCACGGACGGGGCGGGCGGCCCCTCGGCACCCCCGGCCGGCGGGAGCGCGACGGGACCCGCGGTGCGGACGATCGCCTGGCGGCCGCCCTCGGTCGCGATCCCCTCGGTCCACCACACCTCCCGGCCGACGAGGCGCGGCGAGCCCAGGCGGGTGCCGCCGGTCGCGAGGAGGTCGGCGGTCAGGGGCGAGGGCCAGGAGCCGTACGGGAGAGTCGTCACCATGGGACCAGCGTAGGCAGAACGCGGCTCCGACAGGACGGCACTTCGCGGACGGGGGCTGTCCGCCCGGCGGCGGAGGATCAGATCATGGACACCACGCTCATCACCCCGACCTCCCGCCTCACCGGCGGCTACGGCAGCCTCAACTCCTTCGCGATCGTGAAGGGCCCGGACGGGGCCCGCGGCTTCCACTCCTTCCTCGCCGCCGTGTTCGACGCGGTCGAGGCCCCCGAGGCGCATGCCGTGGACACCGACGGGCTTCTGATCCATTCCGAGGCCCGGATCGGCGACTCCTGCCTGATGGTCGTCGACTCGAAGCCGGACTGGCCCTTCACCCCCGCGATGCTGCAGGTCAACGTCGAGGACCCGGAGGAGGTGCTGCGCCGCGCCCGGGAGCGGGGCGCTCGCGTCATCACCGAGGTCTCGCCGTTCTACGGCTCGACGATCACGAGGTTCCAGGACCCGTGGCACAACATCTGGTGGCTGTTCGGCCCGGCCGACGAGGACGCGCCGGAGCTCGAGTGGGATCCGGAGGTCGCGGCCGAGGAGGGCGAGAGCGAGGTGCATGCGAGCATCTGCCGGGCGATGGAGGGGCTCGTCCCTCCCGGGGAGCGCTGACGGGGTCGGGGGCTCAGGCCAGGATCGTGCCCTCGACGGTGAGCACCGTCGACCCGCCCACCCACAGCGTCCCGTCGGCCGCCTGCTCGAGGTGGACCCGGCCCTCGCGGCCGAGCACCGTGCCCTGCGCGGCGGTCCAGCGCTCGGGCACCTCTCCGCGGGCGGCGAGCCACTGGCCGATGCCGGCGTTGAGGCTGCCGGTGACCGGGTCCTCCACGCCGACGGGCGCGAAGGCCCGCACCTCGTAGAGCGGCGCGGCGTCCGGATCGAGGGACGCATCGCCCGACGCGTCCGGCTCCCCGCTCCTCCAGCGGCCGATCACGCCGACCTTCCGGTTCCCGAGAGCGACCACGTCGGGGTCGAGGGAGAGCACCTGCTCGGCGTCCTCGAGCTCGAGCACCTGCCAGCCCGGGCCGTTGTCGGCCCAGGTGTGGCCGCGCACGGCGGAGCGGGGGATGCCGAGGGCCGCGGCGATCCGGCCCACCTCGTCCTCCTCGAGCGGGCCCTCGCGCAGCAGCGGCGGGGCGGCGAAGGCGAGCCGCTCGCCCGCCGGCTCCGCGTCTCGCTCCGCCTCGCTCCGTCGCACCTGGACCAGGCCGATCGCGCACTCCTGCACGATCCGCTCGCCCGACGGGACGCCGCCCGCGTGCAGCCAGGCCCGGGCGGTGCCGAGGGTGGGGTGCCCGGCGAAGGGCAGCTCGCCCGAGGGGGTCCAGATCCGCACCCGGTAGTCGGCATCGGCCGTCGTGGGCGGCAGCAGGAAGGTGGTCTCCGAGAGGTTCGTCCACTGCGCGATGCGCTGCATGTCCTCGTCGGCCAGGTCCTCCGCCTCGAGCACCACGGCGAGGGGATTGCCGCGCTGGGGCGCGTCGGCGAAGACGTCGAGCTGGAGGAAGGGGCGGCGGCGGGGAGGGGCGGGGGCGGCGGTCATGGGGTCCATCCTCCCCCGGGAGCCCTCCCCTTCGTGGCCTTCTCAGCGCGCCCGCATGCAGGGGCCCGGCTCCGCATCCGTGGATCCGGGGCCGGGCCTCTGCGACGAGCGCCGGCGATCAGCGGGCGGGTGAGCGGATCGGGCGCGATCGCACTCGCCCTGTCCCTCCGGCGCCGTGGCTCAGCGGCCGCAGGCGTCCAGCTTGGCGTCCTCCTCCTGGATCGCCTCGAGGCCGTAGTCGTCGGGCTCGGACTCCGGGACCTCGGTGCCGTGCAGGGACGCGCCCGCCGTCTCCTTGAGGAACAGCAGCGCCACCATGCCGACGACGCAGCCGAGCATCACGTACACGGCCGGGAACTCGAGGAACCCGGTCGACTCCACGACCGCCTCGTTCAGCGGCGCGGCGGTGCCGCCGAAGATCGAGGTGAACACGTTGTAGGTCACCGCGAAGCCCGCGAAGCGCACGTGGGCGGGGAACATCGCCGGGAAGGTCGCGGAGATGGTGGACAGCTGCGGGATGTACAGCAGGCCCAGCACCGCGAAGCCCACGATCGCCAGGCCGAAGCTCTGCCCCATCAGCATGTACATCGGCACGGCCATGACGAACAGGCCGATCATCGAGAACCACCACATCCTCTTGCGGCCCACCCGGTCCGAGAGCGCGCCGCAGAAGGGGATCACCGCCATCATCGCGACCTCGCCGATCAGGATCCCCATCAGCGACTCGTTCGCGGAGAGGTTGATCTTGGTCTCGAGATAGCCCGGCATGTAGGTCAGCAGGGTGTAGTTCGCGATGTTCAGCGGGATCACGAGCCCCGCCATCACCAGGATCGGGCGCCAGTAGCGCACGATCAGGTCGCGCAGGCCGCCGGTGGCGCTCTCGACCGCCTCGTCGGCGTCCTCGAGCTCCTGGAAGACCGGCGTCTCGTCGAGGCGCGAGCGCAGGTACAGGCCGATCAGGCCCAGCGGCGCCGCGACGAAGAAGGGCACGCGCCAGCCCCAGGCGGCCATCGCGTCCTCGCCGATGATCAGCTGCAGCACGAGCACCACCACGGTGCCGAGCGCGAAGCCGCCCAGGGTGCCGAACTCGAGGAAGCTGCCGTACAGGCCGCGGCGCTTGTCCGGCGCGTACTCGGCCATGAAGGTCGCCGCGCCGCCGTACTCGCCGCCGGTGGAGAAGCCCTGCACCAGGCGCAGCGCGGCCAGCAGGATCGGGGCGAGCACGCCCACCTGCTCGTAGGTGGGCAGCACGCCGATCAGGAACGTCGCTGCGGACATCAGGATGATCGTGAGGGCGAGCACCTGCTTGCGGCCCAGGCGGTCACCGAGCGGACCCCAGACGAAGCCGCCGAAGGGTCGGGCGAGGAAGGAGATCGCGAGGAACGCGTAGGTCCAGAACAGGCCCTCGGAGCCCGAGGGGAAGAAGTGGGCCGCGATGTAGGTCGCGACGACCGCGTAGGCGCCGTAGTCGTACCACTCGGTCGCATTGCCCATCGCGGAGGCGGCCACGGCCTGCTTGATGGTGCGACGGGGAGGGAGGTCCTCGAAGGCGATCTCGCCGGAGGTGGTCGCCGGTTCGGGGCCGGGCCCAGGGGAGGAGGTGGTGGTGGATGTCGTCACAGACTGGTCATCCGTTCTTCGCGCACGTGCCGCAGCACGCTGTGGCGGCGCTCCCCGCCGGCAGGAGCCGGCGCCCGACGAGCGGGAAGCGGCCGGTGACAGGTGGTCACCGGACGGAGCGGGGCGCAAGCCCCGGCCGGGTGCCGGCGCTGCGCCCCATCAGCAAAACGACGCCACGATAGCGAGCATCCGCTCGGGATTCCAGACGAACGGATTGTCCGAATGCCCATCGGCGCAGGTCGCCGTGGAGAAAGAGCGACGTGGGAGGACGTCGGCCGACGGGTCGGCCCCCGGTGTGTCGGCCCGTGCCGGCCCGGGCGCGGACAGCAGGCGGCGCACCAGCCGCCACAGCAGGTGACGCAGCAGCCGACACAGCAGGCGAACATCCGACGTCGCGTTCCGGGCCTCGTGAGACACTGGCCGCGGAGAGCCGGGAAGTCTGGTCGGCACGGAGGTCCATCCTCCGTACACCCGTCAGCGACGCCGAGAAGGGGCCAGTATGGTTCTCCAGTCCCCCACCCCGTGCGTCGGAGTGCGGATCGACCGCTCCTCCGGGCGCCGACGTCCACGGGCACGGTGCGCGAGCGCGACGGATCCGCGTCCGACCTGTCCCGAAGGTGACGTGATCCGCGATGGACTTCCCCGTCTGGACCCTGATCCCGTTCGTGCTGATGCTCGCCGGGATCGCGGTCTTCCCGCTGGTGCCGCAGCTGGCGCATCTGTGGGAGCGGCCTCGCAACCAGCTGATCTACGCGCTGGCGCTCGGGACCCCGGTCGCGATCGGGCTGCTGATCGCCGCGCACCCGGAGCTGGTGGCCCATGCGCTGATCGAGTACGTGCAGTTCATCGTGCTGCTGCTGGGGCTGTTCACGGTCTCCGGGGCGATCGTGCTGCGCGGGGACCTCGCCGCGACGCCGCGCACGAACACCGCCTTCCTCGCCGTCGGCGGGCTGCTGGCCAGCTTCATCGGCACCACGGGCGCGGCGATGCTGCTGATCCGGCCGATCCTCGCCACCAACGCGCAGCGCCGCTACCGGGCGCACACCGTCGTCTTCACGATCTTCGTGGTCGCCAACTGCGGCGGCCTGCTCACCCCGCTCGGCGATCCGCCGCTGTTCCTCGGCATGCTGCGCGGAGTGCCCTTCACGTGGACGTTCAGCCTGCTGCCGGTGTGGCTGTTCGTCAACGCGCTGCTGCTGCTGACCTACTGGGCGCTGGACCGTCGCTTCCACGCGCGCGAGACGCCCGAGGCCCTCGCCCAGGACTACGGCTCGACGACGCGGCTCAGCGTGGGCGGCGCCTGGAACCTGCTCTGGTTCGCGCTGATCATCCTCGCCGTCGCGACGATCCCGTCGCTGGACATCGACGCGGTCGCGCACGGACACATCGAGGGCGTGAACTGGGTGCCCTGGCGAGAGCTGGTCATGCTGATCGCCGCCGGCGGCTCGCTGCTCACCTCGAAGACGTCGATCCGCTACGGCGAGAACGAGTTCTCCTGGGCACCGATCCAGGAGGTCGGCGCCCTGTTCATCGGCATCTTCCTCACCATGGTGCCGGCGCTGCAGGTGCTGCGTGCCGCCGCCCCGAACCTGCCGCTGAACGAGATCACCCTGTTCCTGTTCACCGGCGGGCTCTCCTCCGTGCTGGACAACGCCCCCACCTACGTCACCTTCTTCGAGATGGCGACGCAGCTGCCGGGAGAGCCGCGGGTGGCGAACGTGCCCGAGGCGTTCCTGGTCTCGATCTCGCTGGGCGCCGTGCTGTGCGGCGCCATGACCTACATCGGCAACGGCCCGAACTTCATGGTGAAGTCCGTGGCGGAGGACGGCGGCGTGAAGATGCCGACCTTCCTCGGCTACGTCCGTGCCGCCTTCCAGTACCTCGCCCCCGTGCTGCTGGCGATGCTGCTGCTGTTCATCGCCGACCCGTGGTGGGCGAAGGCCCTCGGCGGCGTGGTCGTCGCGCTCCTGCTGCTGCGGGTGCTGCGTCTGGCGACGTCCCCGCCGCCCCAGGTGCTCGGCCGCGGCGACCGCCGTGCCGCCCCGGAGGCCCCCGCGCAGGACTGATCCGTCCAGGACCGGACCGCGCCGACGGGGCCCCGGCACTGCACACCGACCCCGATCCACAGGAGATCCGTCCATGACCACCACCTCCGCCGCTCGCCGAGAGCACGGAACCTTCCGCACGCGCCTGCCCGCCGAGGAGTGGGTGACCCGCGCGATCCCCGGCGGGGCGCTGCTGCTGCTCGCCACCGTGCTCGCGCTGCTGTTCGCGAACACGCCGCTGTCGGAGGGCTACTTCGCCGTCCGCGACGCCCATGTCGGGTTCGACCTCGGTCCGCTCTCGCTCGACCTCTCGATCGGGCACTGGGCCTCCGACGGGCTGCTCGCGGTGTTCTTCTTCCTCGCCGGGCTGGAGCTGAAGCAGGAGTTCGTCGTCGGCGACCTCCGCTCCCCCGCCAAGGCGCTGGTGCCGATCGCGGCGGCCTTCGGCGGCGTCGCGCTGCCCGCGATCATCTACACCGTCGTCAACCTCGCCGGGCCCGAGGGGTCCGGCGGCGGCTGGGCGATCCCCGCCGCGACCGACATTGCCTTCGCCGTCGCGATCCTCGCGCTGCTGGGCTCCTCGCTGCCCTCCGCGCTGCGCACCTTCCTGCTGACCCTCGCGATCGTCGACGACCTCATCGCGATCACGATCATCGCGATCTTCTACACCTCCGACCTGCAGCTGGGCTATCTCGGCGTCGCCCTGGTGCCGCTGGCGGCGTTCTGGTGGCTGACGAACAAGCGCGAGGCATGGTTCAAGAAGCACTACTGGACGGCATGGGCCCTGCTGCTGCCGCTCGCGCTGATCACCTGGGTGCTGTTCCTGAACTCCGGCGTGCACGCGACGATCGCGGGCGTCGTCCTCGCGTTCCTCGTCCCCACCCGAGGGATCTCCGACTACGGCAGGCAGCACTCGCTCTCGCACACGCTCGAGCACCGGCTGCGTCCGTTCTCGAGCGCGATCGCGGTGCCGGTCTTCGCGTTCTTCAGCGCCGGCGTGGCCGTGGGCGGGTTCAGCGGGCTGCTGGATGCCTGGCAGTCCACCGTAGCGCTCGGCATCATCGCCGGCCTCGTGCTCGGCAAGATCCTCGGCATCGTCGGCGTCTCCTTCCTCGTCACCCGCTTCACCAGCGCCCGGCTCGACTCGGACCTGCGCTGGGTGGACATGATCGGGATGGCGGCGGTGGCCGGGATCGGGTTCACCGTCTCGCTGCTGGTCTCCGAGCTGAGCTTCACGCCGGGCGACGACATGTATGACCAGGCCAAGGTCGGCGTGCTCACCGCCTCCGCGCTCGCCGCGTCCGTCGGCGCGGCGATCCTGCTGCCCCGCAACCGGATGTATGCGCGGGAGGCGACGGAGTCCGGCCGCGGACCCGACGGCTACGACCGCGGCGCGGACTGGGGCGCCGACGGCTGAGCCCCGGGCACGGCCGACGTCCGGGCCGGAGGTCCCATGACGAGGGCGACCCCGCAGCAGATCTG
>NZ_KV788751.1:0-6407 GCF_001807385.1 Brachybacterium sp. HMSC06H03
CCGGGACGACCGCCGGGGCCGCCGCCGCGACCGCGGCCGCCGCCCTGGTTGGCGTCGGCGAGGCCGCCGTGGGAGTGCTGGCGCATGATGCCCGGGGTGGGCATGCCGGGGCGGGGACCGCCCGGACGCGGCGCGCCGCCGGGACGGGGAGCACCCTCACGGGGAGTGCGACCGCCCTGCTCGGCACCGGCGCCCTGCCCGGGGCGCGGCGGACGCTGGCCCGGACGGGGCATGCCCTGCGAGGTGGCGAAGGGGTTGTTGCCGGGACGGGGACCGCCCGGACGCGGGCCGCCCTGACCGCCGCCCTGGCCGGGCTTGCGGCCGGGACGGGGCATGCCCTGCGAGCTGGCGAAGGGGTTGTTGCCGGGGCGCGCGGCACCGGGGCGCGGCGCGGGGCGCTCATTCCCGGGCTTGGGCGCGGACGACTTCTCGCCGCCGGGCTTCGGCGCCGGGGCACCGGGCTTGGGGGCCGGGGCGCCGGGCTTGGCGGACGCACGCGGAGCCTCCGACGCGGGCTTCTCCGCGGCAGGCTTCTCCGCCGCGGGCTCGGCCGGAGCCGCGGCCTTCGGCGTCGGGGCGGCGGGGCCGGGCTTCTGCGGCGCGTTCTGGGGGCCGGGCTTCTTCGCGGCGGGCGTCGCACCGGGCTTCGGCGCGGAGCCCGGCGTGGGGGCGCCGGAGGTCTTCTTGGGGGCGCCGTCGGCCGCCGGGAACTCCTGGCGCAGACGACGGGCGACGGGTGCCTCGATGGTCGAGGAGGCGGAACGGACGAACTCGCCCATGTCCTGCAGCTTCTGCAGGACGACCTTGCTGGGCTGTCCGAGCTCCTTGGCGAGCTCGTGGACGCGGACCTTAGCCACTTTTCTCCTGTCTCGGTCCGGCCGACAAGAGGGCTCGGACCATTAGTTCCTGAGGGTGCTCATGAGTGAGTACTCATCGGATGTCCATGGGTGCTTCTACCTGTTCCACGTACGGGTGGGTTCGAAGGCCTCGAGGTCCCGGGCGAGGAGCCCGGTGTCGACCCTGCCGCGGAAGGACCGGGCCGGGCCGCCTCGCCGCAGGGCGAGGTCGAGACATGATGCGTCGGGGTGGAGCCATGCCCCGCGGCCGGGCGCCGATCCCGTGGGATCGACGCGGACGCGTGGGACGACGCCGTCGGGAGCGGGCTCCCGGACCAGTCGCACCAGCTGCTCGCGCGGAGCCGCCTGACGGCAGCCGACGCATGTGCGCTCGGGGCGGTGTGCGGTGGAGCGTGCGATGACGCGACCTCCTCCGTTCCGAGCGCCTCCGCCCGGACGGGAGGGCGGTCGACGGGGGTCGATCGCGGTCTCCACTGGGCGAACAGCCTCCCCAGTGTAGCGGACGGGTGCGTCCTGGGCCGCAGCGGGGAGGCGTGCGACACACCTCGGCGTCACGCGGGCCCCGCGGCGCGGACCCCTGGGTGCGGACCCCTGGGTGCGGACCCCTGGGCCCGTGGCTCGTGCCCCGGGGATCGGCGTCGGACGCCGGGCCGCGCGGAGCTCAGCCCTCGGCCGGCACCTCGCCCCCGCCCTCGGGTCGGATGTCGATCTTCCAGCCCGTGAGCTTCGCGGCCAGGCGGGCGTTCTGCCCGTCCTTGCCGATCGCCAGGGAGAGCTGGTTCTCGGGGACCACGGCGCGCACGGCCCGGCCCACCTCGTCGATCACGGTGACGGAGGAGACCTTCGACGGGGAGAGGGCGCCGGCGACGTACGCCGCGGGGTCCTCGTCGAAGTCGACGATGTCGATCTTCTCGCCGCCGAGCTCGTTCATCACCGAGCGGACGCGCGCGCCCATCGGGCCGATGCAGGCACCCTTCGCGTTCACGCCCGGGACCGTGGCGCGCACCGCCATCTTGGTGCGGTGGCCGGCCTCGCGGGCGAGCCCGGCGATCTCGACGGTGCCGTCGGCGACCTCGGGCACCTCGAGCGCGAACAGCCGGCGCACGAAGTTCGGGTGCGAGCGGGAGAGCATGATCTGCGGGCCCTTCGGGCCGCGGCGGGCCTCGGTGACGTAGGCGCGCAGCCGTCGGCCGTGGGAGTAGTCCTCCCCCGGCACCCGCTCGTGCGGGGGCAGGACGGCCTCGACCTCGCCGAGGTCGACCAGCACCATGCGCGGGTCCCGGCCCTGCTGGATGATGCCCGAGACGATGTCGTCCTCGCGGTCGGCGTAGGTGCCCAGCACCGCGTCGTCCTCGAGGTCGCGGATGCGCTGGAAGATGACCTGGCGCGCGGTGCTCGCGGCGACGCGGCCGAAGTTCTCCGGGGTGTCGTCCCACTCCTCGAGGACCACGCCGTCGGCGTCGCGCTCACGGGCGATGACGGCGACCTCGCCGGTGCGCTCGTCGATCAGCACCTCGGAGTCGCGGACCGGATGGTCCGTGTGCAGGTAGGCGGCGTGCAGCGCCGAGCGGATCGCGTCCAGCAGCACGGGCAGGCTGATCTCGCGCTCGCGCTCGAGGGCCCGCAGGGCACCCATGTCGATGTCCATCTCAGCTCTCCTTCGTCGCGGTGGTCCCCGCGGTGGTCTCGGCGGTCGTGGTGTCCGGGTCGGCGGGGCCGACCCCGGGGAGGTCGGCGGCGGCGTCGGCCAGCAGCTGCTCGAGGTCGTCCGGCGGGTCGAACTCGACCTCGACCCGTGCTGAGTCGAGCTCGTCGATCCGCAGCGCGAGGCGCTCGGCGGTGCCGGCGGGGAGCTTCCGGGGCCGGCCGCGGTCGTCCCGGCCGGGCTCCTGGCGCAGGTGCAGGGTCTCGCCGTCGACGGCGAGCAGCCGGGCACGGTGCTCGGTCCCGGCGGCGGTGCGCAGGGCGAGGAGGCGGCCGCGGCTGCGGCGGAAGTGGCGGGGCGCGGTGAGGGCGCGCTCGACGCCGGGGGTGGTGAGCTCCAGCAGCACCGGCTCCGGGCCCAGCAGGGCGTCGTCGGCGTCGATCCGGGCCGACAGCTCGCGCGACGCCTCGGCGACGGTGTCGAGGTCGGCGCTGCCGAGCTCGTCCTCGGGCAGGTCCACGACCAGGCGCAGGCGCGGCATCCCGCCCTCGCGCCCCAGCTCGACCTCCTCGAGCACGAGCCCGTGGGCGTCCAGCACGGCGGCGGCGGCCTCCCGCAGGTCGGTCTGGTCCTCGAGTGCGCTCATGGACTGATCGCCTCCTGCTCATATGGGTGACTTCGCCGCCCGGGACGTGCCCCGGAGCGTCGGCACCAGGATAGTGTCCGCGCGGCGTCCGCGCTGTCACGGGGCGTGCGGATGCGAGAATCCTCCCGTGCCCGACTCCCTCCGCCCCTCCGATCCCCCGACCCTGCTCGGCCGGCGGCGCCTGCTGCGCACCTCCGTCCTCGCCCTCGCGGCGGGAGCGCTCGGCGCGGGGACGCTCGGCGGCTGCGGACGGATCGCCCTGGGCGGCCCCGAGGAGTACACCCCTCCCCCGCCGGGCATCGATGACCTCTACCGCCGGGACCTGCTGGCCCTGCTCGAGCGGTCGATCGCGGGGGCCGAGGCGCTCACGAGCACCTCGAGCGGCGGGGACCCGGCGCTGGCCGCGGACCTCACCGTGCTCGTCGCGGCGCTGCCCGTGCAGCGTCGCGCCCTGCTCACCGGGGCGGAGCAGGAGCGGGAGGTCGAGGCGTCCGAGGACCCCGATCCGGAGGCGACCGCGGCGCCCGAGGCGACGGACGTCCCCGACGACCTCCCTGCGCTGCTCGCCGTCCTGGTCGAGCTGCGGGACCTCGCGTCCGACGCCTCCCGCCAGGTCTCCGGCTCCCTCGCACGTGCGACCTCCGCGCTCGCCGCGCACTCGGCCTGGATCGCGCTGCGCCTGCGCACCTCGTCGGGGACGGGAGAGGTGCCCGCCTCCCCGTCGGCCGATGACCTCGTGCCGCGCCGGGACGTGCCCGCCACGGATCCGCCCTCGATCGGGGCGGAGGAGGACTACCGCAGCGCGATCGAGCGGGCCCAGCAGGAGGAGTGGTACGCGGGCTACGTCCACGAGGTGCTCGCCGCGCGCTCGGAGGGCGAGGAGCGGGAGGCTCACCTGGCGCGGACCGAGCTGCACCGCACCCGTGCCGAGCAGCTCGCCGCCGTCGCCGAGGAGGACGGAGCACCCGTGGTGGTCCGCCAGGCGGTCTACGCGCTGCCCGCCGGTCAGCTCGACGAGGCTGCCGCCGGCACGCTCCCGACGACGCTCTCCCACGGGCTCCTGCTGGACCATCTCGCGCTCACGGGCGCAGCGCCCTTCGAGCGGCGGCCGCTGTCCATCGCGGCGGCCCTGGCCGAGGCGGAGCTGCTGGCCGGACGGGTCGACCGGATGGACCCGCTGCCGGGCCTGGTCGCCGAGGACCCGCCGCCCGCGGACGGCTGAGCGCCGCCCCGGACGGACGCGGTCAGGCCCCGCGCACGTCGGCGAGGACGGCGCCCACGACCTCCTCCGGGGAGACCTCCCGGATCGTGCCGCTGGCCCGGTCGCGCACCTCGACGGTGCCCTCGGCCAGACCCCGCCCGATCACCACGGAGGTGGGAACGCCCAGCAGCTCGGCGTCCTTGAACTTCACGCCCGGGGAGACCTTCGGCCGGTCGTCGTAGAGGACCTCGAGGCCGCGCGCCTCGAGCTCCGCGGCGACCCGCTCGGCCTCCTCGAAGACGGCCGCGTCCTTGCCGGTGGCGACGATGTGCACGTCGGCCGGGGCGAGCTGCCGCGGCCAGACCAGACCCTTCTCGTCGTGGTTCAGCTCGGCGATCGCGGCGACCGCGCGGGTGACGCCGATGCCGTAGGACCCCATGGTCACGACCACGGACTTGCCGTTCTCGTCGAGGACCTTCAGCCCCAGCGCCTCGGCGTACTTCCGGCCGAGCTGGAAGATGTGCCCCATCTCCATGCCGCGGGTCAGGCTCAGCGGGCCCGAGCCGTCGGGCGCGGGGTCGCCGTCGCGCACCTCGGCCGCCTCGATGGTGCCGTCGGCGGTGAAGTCGCGGCCGTAGACGAGGTCGTAGGCGTGCTTGTCCTTCTCGCCGGCGCCGGCGACCCAGGAGGTGCCGGGCACGACGCGGGGGTCCACGAGATAGCGGATGCCGGACGGCGCCTCCAGGCCCAGGCCCTCGGGGCCGATAAAGCCCTTCTTCAGCACAGGATGCGCGGCGAAGTCCTCGTCGGTGAAGGCGGTCGCGATCGCGGGGGCGACGGCGGCCTCGAGGCGCTTGGGGTCGACCTCGCGGTCGCCGGGCAGTGCGATGACCAGCGGCTCGGTGGTGCCGTCGGGGTGGGTGAGGAGGTAGACGAGGTGCTTGAGCATCTCGTAGCGGGTCCACTGCCCGTCCTCGGCGACGCGGCCCTTCCCGGGGAAGGCCTCGTTGGAGAAGTCAGTGAGCTTCGCGATGGTGCTCGCGCCGGGGGTGTCCTCCAGGTGCATCGCGGGCAGGGCCGCGATCGCCGCCTCGTCCAGCGCCTGCGGGGGCAGGGTGGTGACGGCCTCGACGTTCGCGGCGTAGCCGCCGTCGGAGACGACGAAGGTGTCCTCGCCGACCTCGGTGGGGTGGAGGAACTCCTCGGAGCGGGATCCGCCCATCGCGCCGGCGTCGGCCTGGCAGATCACGGTGGGCAGGCCGAGGCGTTCGAAGGTGCGCTGGTAGGCCAGGCGCTGCTTCTCGTAGGAGGCGTCGAGCCCCGCGTCGTCCACGTCGAAGGAGTAGGCGTCCTTCATGATGAACTCGCGGGTGCGCAGCAGGCCCGCGCGCGGACGCGCCTCGTCGCGGAACTTGGTCTGGATCTGGTACAGCATCGCCGGGAGGTCCTTGTACGAGGAGTACAGGTCCTTCACCGTCAGGGTGAACATCTCCTCGTGCGTGGGGGCGAGGAGGTAGTCGTCCTCGCGACGGTCCTGGAGCCGGAACAGCGTGGGCCCGTACTCCTCCCAGCGGCCGGTCGCCTCGTAGGGCTCGCGCGGCTGGAGCGCGGAGAAGAGCACCTCCTGGCCGCCGATCGCGTCCTGCTCCTCGCGCACGATCTGCTCGACCTTCCGCAGCACCTTCAGGCCCAGCGGCAGCCACGTGTACACCCCGGCGGCGGAGCGGCGGATGCAGCCCGCGCGCACCAGCAGCCTGTGGCTGGCGACCTCGGCGTCGGACGGGTCCTCCCGCAGGGTGCGGACGAACAGCGTGGACAGACGGAGCATGGGGCGGCCTTTCGGGATGCGAGGGGGCGCGAGCCGGCGATGGGCTGCGCGGGGCCATGCTACTGGTCGGCGCGGTCCCGGCGCGGCGAGGAGTGACGCTGCGGACGTGCATGCGGCCCTGCGGCGGCCCGTCGGTACGCTGACGGGATGCAGCGACGACAGCGGCGGGCCCCCGCCCCGGCGGGAGCGGCGCGCGAGACGCGAGGAGGACCGGCGGGCGCCGGTCCCCC
>NZ_KV788752.1:0-4493 GCF_001807385.1 Brachybacterium sp. HMSC06H03
GTCGTAATCGAGATCGGGAAGCGTGTACTCAGCCATATGGATCATCCCTTCGTCAGTTCTGCGCGGGACCAGCCGGTGCGGGCCCCGCCGTGTGATCCATCCTGCCACGAGGCGCTGGGCAGGGGCAGGGGGCGGCCGGGAAACGGTCCCCTGGTCGGCCATCGGGCCCGGCTGTCGGGGCGGCGGTCCACAATGGTGCGATGGCCACGCCCCGTCCGCGCCTGCCCTCCTCCTTCTCCCTTGCCACGACGGCGTGGTTCGAGGAGTCCTTCGAGGCGCCCACCCCGGCGCAGGCCGCGGCGTGGGAGGCGATCGCACAGGGGCAGGACACCCTCGTGGTCGCGCCGACCGGGTCGGGCAAGACCCTCGCGGCCTTCCTCAGCGCGATCGACCGACTGGCCGGTTCTCCGACACCGTCGTCTGCCGCGACGAGCGTTCTGTACATCTCGCCGCTGAAGGCGCTCGGCGTCGACGTCGAGCGGAACCTGACCTCGCCGCTCGTGGGCACCGCGCGCACGGCCGAGCGACTCGGCCTGCCTCGGCGCCGGCTGAGCGTGGGCGTGCGCACCGGGGACACGCCGCCGGCGGAGCGCCGCCGGCTCGCGACCCATCCGCCGGACATCCTCATCACCACCCCCGAGTCGCTGTTCCTGATGCTCACCTCGCAGGCGCGGGAGACGCTGCGCGGCGTGGACACGGTGATCCTCGACGAGGTCCATGCCGTGGCCGGCACGAAGCGGGGCGTGCACCTGGCGCTGTCCCTGGCGCGGCTCGACGCGATGCTCCCCGCCCCGGCGCAGCGGATCGGACTGTCGGCGACGGTGGAGCCGGTCGAGGAGGTCGCCGCCTTCCTCACCGGCTCTGCGCGGGGCCGGGACGCGGTGGTGGTGCGTCCGCCGTCGACCAAGCGCTGGGACATGCGGATCACGCTGCCGGTCGCAGACCTGCAGGCGATCGAGCCGCCCGCCGATGCGGTCGACGACGAGGACGTCTCGGGGACCATCTGGCCGCATGTCGAGCGGGCGGTGCTCGAGGAGGTCCTCGCCCACCGCTCCACGATCGTTTTCACGAACTCCCGCAGCCAGGCCGAGCGCCTCACCGGGAAGCTGAACCGGCTGCACGCGAGACGGGTCACGACGGCGGCGGCCGACGGTCCGGGTGGGGAGGCGGAGGAGCTCGTCGAGGTCGAGGACATCGCCCGCGCCCACCACGGCTCGATGTCCAAGGAGGTCCGGGCAGGGATCGAGGACCAGCTGAAGTCGGGGACGCTGCGCTGCGTGGTCGCGACCAGCTCCCTCGAGCTCGGCATCGACATGGGCGCGGTGGACCTGGTGCTGCAGGTCGCGGCACCGATGTCGGTCTCGAGCCTGCTGCAGCGGGTGGGCCGGGCCGGGCACGATGTCGGCGCGGTCTCCGAGGGGTCGCTGCACCCGTTGCATGCGGTGGACGTGCTGCGCTCCGCGGTCGCGGTGCAGGAGGCGGTCGCCGGGCGGATCGAGCCGCTGACCGTGCCGCGCAACGCCCTGGACGTCCTCGCCCAGCACACCGTCTCCGCCGCCGCGATGGAGGACCTGCAGGTCGACGCCTGGTACGACCTGGTCCGCTCGGCGCACCCCTATCGGGCGCTGCCCCGCTCCGCCTTCGACCAGACCGTCGACCTGCTCGCCGGGCGCTACCCCTCCACCGACTTCTCCGAGCTGCGGCCGCGGCTCGTCCACGACCGCGAGACCGGCACGCTCACCGCCCGGCCCGGCGCGCAGCGTCTCGCTGTCACCAGCGGCGGCACCATCCCCGACCGGGGCCTGTACCCGGTGCACCTGGTCGCCGCCGAGGGCGATTCCCAGCCACGGCGCGTGGGCGAGCTCGACGAGGAGATGGTCTACGAGTCCCGACGCGGGGACGTGATCACGCTGGGGACCAGCAGCTGGCGGATCGAGGAGATCACCGCCTCCCGCGTCACGGTCTCCCCCGCCTTCGGGCTCACCGGGCGGATCCCGTTCTGGCACGGCGACGGGGACGGGCGGCCCGCGAGCCTCGGCCGGGCGATCTCCGCCGCGCAGTCCGAGCTCGCCGCCCTCCCCCGCCCCGAGGCCGACGAACGCCTCACGGGCCTCGGCCTCGATGACAACGCGCGCACCGTGCTGCTCGACCTGCTCGACGAACAGCAGCAGACGACCGGCGCGGTGCCCGGCCCGGACCAGCTCGTCGTCGAGCGCTTCCTCGACGAGCTCGGGGACTGGCGCGTGGTGCTGCACTGCGCGGCCGGACAGCGGATCACGGGACCGTGGGCCCTTGCCGTCGGCGCCCGGGTCGAGGAGCGCTACGGCCTGGACGGCCAGGTCATGGCCGGGGACGACGGGATCGTGCTGCGCATCCCGCACGGCGAGCAGCCGCCCGGCGCGGACCTGTTCCTGTTCACGCCCGAGGAGATCGAGGAGGAGGTGCGCCGTCTCGTCGGCTCCTCCGCCCTGTTCGCCGCGAGGTTCCGGGAGTGCGCGGCCCGGGCCCTGCTGCTGCCGCGCCGCGACCCGAACCAGCGGGCGCCGCTGTGGCAGCAGCGTCAGCGCGCCGCGCACCTGCTCGAGGTGGCCAGGCCGCATCCGGACTTCCCGATCATGCTCGAGGCGGCGCGGGAATGCCTCCAGGACGTCTACGACCTGCCGGCCCTGGTCGAGCTGATGGGGCAGGTCAGGCGGCGTCGCCTGCAGGTGCGCGAGGTCGAGACCCCCTCGCCTTCTCCCTTCGCGCGCTCGCTGCTGTTCGGCTACATGGCGCAGTTCCTGTACGACACCGACGCACCGCTGGCCGAACGCCGCACCGCCGCCCTGGCGCTGGACCAGTCGCTGCTGGCCGAGCTGCTGGGCACGGTGAGCCTGCGCGAGCTGCTGGATGCCGAGGTGATCGCCGAGGTCGAGCAGCGCCTGCAGGGACTGACCAAGGAGCGGGCGCTGCGCGGGCCCGAGCAGATCGCGGATGCACTGCGCCGCCTGGGCCCGCTCACCCCCGCGCAGCTCGCCGAGCGCGCCGTGGACGGCCTCGACCTCGACGAGGCCCGCGCCGAGCTCGAGCAGTCCCGCCGCGTGCTCACGGTGCGGATCGCCGGGGCGGAGCATCTCGCGGCGATCGAGGACGCCGGTCTGCTGCGCGATGCGCTCGGCACGGCGCTGCCGCCGGGGATCCCCGAGGTGCACCTGGCCGCGGTGGACCGGGCGGTCCCGCAGCTGCTCTCCCGCTGGGCGCGCGGCCGCGGCCCCTTCCTCGCCGACGCACCGGTGCAGGCCTTCGGTCTCGCCCCGGGCGTGGCGCGCGCCGCGCTCGAGCAGCTCACCGCAGAGCGGGTCCTGTCCCAGGGCGAGTTCACTCCCGGCCGCGAGGGCGAGGAATGGGTCGAGGTCGAGGTGCTGCGCCGCATCCGCCGCGCGAGCCTCGCCGCCTCCCGGCGCGAGATCGCTCCGGTCGCGGGGCCCGTCTACGCGCGCTTCCTCGGCCAGTGGCAGCACCTGGTGGGGCGCCGCGCCGGCGGCCGACGGGAGCGCGGCACGTGGACCGGGCAGGACGGGCTGCTCTCGGTCGTGGACCAGCTCGCCGGGGTCTCGCTGCCGCTGTCGGCCTGGGAGTCCCAGGTGCTGCCGGCGAGGCTGCCGGAGGTGACGCCCGCCCTGCTGGACGCCGCCTTCGCGAGCGGGGAGCTGGTGTGGACGGGGCACGGCCGCCTCGGCGCCGACGACGGCTGGATCCGTCTCCACCTCGCCGACGCCCTCCCCCTGGGGCTCGAAGCCGACGCGCTCGAGGAGGCCGCGGCCTCGCTCCCGGACGGCTCCCTCGCGGCGCGGATCCTCGCCCTGCTGCGCACCACCCCGGGCGCGCTGCGGCACGGAGAGATCCTCACCGCGCTGGCCGACGACGGGGAGGCGGCGCGGCCGCAGGACCTGCACGAGGCGCTGTGGGACCTCGCCTTCACGGGCCTGGTCACCAACGACTCCTTCGAGGCGCTGCGCTCCTACGGCCGCGGGCCTGCCAAGGCGCCGTCGGCCCGCACCCCGACACGCTCGCGCAGCCTGGGACGTCGGGGCGCGGCGCGGCTCTCCGCGGCGATGATGCGCCAGGGCGCGTCCAGCCCCTCCGAGCTCGTGACCGGGCCCGTCGGTGCCGGGCGCTGGTCCGCGGTGCGGGTCGAACCGGTCGATCCCGCCGCCCGTGCCGCGGCGCTCGCGACACTGCTGCTGGACCGCCACGGCGTGGTCACGCGCGGGGCGATGGATGTCGAGGACGTCCCCGGCGGGTTCGCCGCGGTGTACCGGGTGCTGGCCGCGCTCGAGGAGAACGGCAGCTGCCGCCGCGGCTACTTCGTCGACGGGCTCGGCGCCTCCCAGTTCGCGCCCGCCGAGGCCGTGGACCTGCTTCGCGACCGGGACCGGGAGGCCGAGGCCGGACGCGACGCCGAGGGGCCCGACGGCGGCGGGGCCGGCCCATCGGCCGAGGCGGTCGCCGTC
>NZ_KV788753.1:0-4444 GCF_001807385.1 Brachybacterium sp. HMSC06H03
TCGGTGCGGCCGCGGCCGGCCCTGCCCGGACCGAGCAGCCGCTCGGCGGCCTCGCGCAGGGCGATCGCCTGCCACGCCGTGCCGATCGGTCCCCGGCGTGAGCGCAGCTGGATGCTCATCGGGTCCCCTCCCCTCGGTCCTCGTCCGTCTCGTCCAGGGAGAGCAGGTCCAGCAGGCGGTCGTCGTCGAGCTGGGCGAGCCAGTCCTCCCCGTGACCCACCGTGAGGTCGGCCAGGGCCTGTTTGTCCTCGAGCACGGTGTCGATCTTCTCCTCGACCGTCCCGGCGCTGACCACCGTGTTCACGGTGACGTCGCGGCGCTGGCCGATCCGGAAGGCACGGTCGGTGGCCTGGTTCTCCACCGCCGGGTTCCACCAGCGGTCCAGGTGCACCACATGGTTCGCGGCCGTGAGGGTCAGGCCCGTGCCGCCGGCGCGCAGGCTCAGCAGCATCAGCCCCGGCCGGTCCCGCTGCTCCTGGAACTCGGCGACCATCGCGTCCCGGTCGCGCTTGGCGACCCCGCCGTGGAGGAAGGGCACCGAGTCGATGCCGAGCTCGGCGAAGCGCTCGGTCCAGTAGGGGACCAGCAGGTGCCCGAAGGTGGTGAACTGCGTGAACAGCAGCGCCTTCTCGCCCTTCTCGAAGGCGGAGGTGAGCAGGTCGTCCACCAGATCCAGCTTGCCCGAGCGGTGCTCGCCGCCGCGCACCAGCGGCGAGCCGTCCCCGAGATAGTGGGCGGGGTGGTTGCACACCTGTTTCAGCCGGGTGATCGCGGAGACCACGAGGGTGCGCCGCTTGTTCTGCTCGGCCCCGTCGAGCTGGACCATCAGCTCGTTCACGATCGCCTCGTAGAGCCCGGCCTGCTCGGGGGTCAGGTTCACCACCCGCTGCAGCTCGATCTTCTCGGGCAGGTCCTGGATGATCGAGCGATCCGTCTTCACCCGTCGCAGGATGAACGGCGAGGTCACGAAGCGCACGCGGCTGATCGCGCTCGCGTCGCCGTCCTGCTCGATCGGGGTGGCGATCCGCTCCTGGAAGCTCGCCGCGCTGCCCAGCAGGCCCGGGTTCACCGCCTCCATCAGGGAGTGCAGGTCGCCGAGGCGGTTCTCGACCGGGGTGCCGGTCATCGCCAGGCGGTGCGGGGCCTGCAGCGCGCGGGCGGCCTGGGTGACCTGGGTGCCGGGGGTCTTCACGTGCTGGGCCTCGTCGAACACGATCCGGTGCCAGGGCACGGCCTGCAGCAGCGGCAGGTCCCGGGCCAGCAGCGAATAGGTGGTGATCACGAGGTCGAGGTCGGAGGCGCCGTCGACGAAGGACTCGTCCCGCAGCCGGTCCCCGCCGTGGTGCACGTGCACCGAGAGATAGGGCGCGAACTTCTCCGCCTCGCGCTGCCACGCCCCGACCACGGACATCGGGCACACCAGCAGGGTGGGGCCGACGGGCATGGGCGGGATCTCGCGTCGGTCCGTGAGCGGGCTGTCCACCAGGCGCTCCATGCGCACCCCCTCCCGCTCCCGGCACAGCAGTGCGAGGACCTGCATCGTCTTGCCGAGCCCCATGTCGTCGGCGAGGATCCCGCCGAGGGACTGCGTATCCAGTGCCCACAGCCAGTTCAGCCCGTCGAGCTGGTAGGGCCGCAGCGTGGCCTGCAGCGTCTCGGGCTGCGGATAGGGGTAGGGGCCCTCTGCGCCGGGCAGCAGCCGGGCGAGGCCCCTGCTGCCGCCGGAGACCAGGGCGGACATCCCGAAGTCGACGTCGGCGACCTCGGGGGAGAGGATCATCGAGAACATCTCGATCCACGGCGCACGCCCCTCCATCTCGGCGGGGACCGGTGCGGGCGGCGGCAGCGCCGGTGCGGCGGGGCAATCCGGCCTTCGCCGGGCGTCGCGGGCTCGCTCCGCCTCCTCGCGGTGCCCCTCCTGCCCCTGGCCGTCCTCGCCGGCGGCGAGCCGGTTGCTGCGGGTGCGGCGGCTGAACGCGTCGAGGAACCGCTCGGCGGCGCGGAGGGTGGTGGGGTCCAGGCGCACCCACTGGCCGCGCAGCTGCACGATCTCGGCCTGCGCCTCGCGGATCTGCGCGATCTCCTCCTCGGTGAGCTCGGTCTCGCCGACGGCGACCCGCCAGCGGAAGGACGCCATCGCCCCGAGCCCCACCCCGGAGCCCTTGCGCTGGCCGGGCTCCTCCTCGGCCTCCTGGGGGCGCAGGGTGGTGCGCTGGGCGGTCCAGTCGCGGGGCAGCAGCACCGTCACCCCGGCCTGCTCGAGCGCGGGGGTGTCCAGGGCGAGGAAGGCGGAAGCCTCCTCGGTGGTCAGCAGCCAGTCCACGCCGGTGTCGTCCACGGCGGCGGTGCGCACGGTGGGGGCCAGCCGCAGCACGGCGGCGGAGGCCTCGGCGGCGCCGGCGGCGGTGAGGTCGCCGACGGCGCGGAGATCCGCGACGGGGTGGACGGTCCCGTCGTCCTCGCGCAGGCAGGTCTGCAGCGGCCAGGCCGTGCCGACCGGCGGCTGGAACAGTCGCACCACCAGCTCGCTGTCCCCGGGGCCGAGCCGCACGCCGGGGCGGCCGGAGTCGACGAAGGCGTCGAAGGCGGTGGTGAGGCGGCGCTGGGCGGGCAGGTCGGCGCGCAGCTCGCCGTCGTCGGCCAGCGCCCACAGCACCCCGGTCGGATCGGCGGACGGCGGCGGGGCGCTGCGCAGGTGCTCGGCGAAGGCGGTGCGGGCGTGCCCGTCGACCAGGGCGTGCAGCAGCGGCGGCGACTCGGGATCGGGGGCGCGCCACTGCATGACGGGCCGGCCGTAGCGCTCGGTCGCGCGGGCGCGCAGGTGCCGTGCGGCGAGCAGCTCCTGGGCGCGGAGGTCCAGCACGCAGGCGGCCAGAAGGTTCGGCATCGCGATCAGGGAGTCGGCGAGGCGGGCGGCGGTCCCGTCGGCGAGCAGCTCGGCCAGCCGGTCCGTCAGCCCGTCCTCGAAGCGTGCCTCGAGCAGGGCGGTCGCGGCGCCGACCAGGCCCGTCAGGCCCGTGCCGGACAGCGGCAGGGCGGGCAGGCGACGGTCCCCGTCCTTACCGGGGATCCGCACGCGGTGGCGCAGCTGGTCGGGGGCGTCCTCGAGCGCTGCGGCGATCGCGGCGGGGGCGTCGGCGCGCAGGCCGGCGAGGTCCTCCAGGGCGCGGGAGCGGCGCGGGCCGGTCTGCTCGGCCACCCACAGCGCGGGCCCGAGGTCCTCGTCGACGACGAGGTGGAGGCGGCGATCGGGCATGGCGCCCACCCTAGGCGTCGGCGCCGACGGACGGACCGGTCGGCGCCGCGCTGTGGACGGCCGCGCGGGGCGGGACGCTGGGGAGGAGAGGTCCGGACGGCCGCGGGCACGTCCCCGGCACGGCCCGTCCGCGCTCGGCCGACCTGCTCGCGGCCCGCCCGTTCACAGCCCGCCCGTTCACAGCCCGACGGCTCACAGCCCGTCGACGATGAGCGCGGTCGCGTCCAGCCAGGCCTTCTTGGTGCCCTTGGAGACCCGGTTCCAGTCCAGGTGGGTGCCGTCGACGAACTGCTGCTCGTAGGGCACCTCGGCGACCGCGCGGGTGTGCGCGCCGAAGTGCGCGAGCAGGCGCGAGCGCAGCGTCGGGTCGAACCTCCCCTTGGAGGAGTGGGACAGGATCGTCACCGCGTGGTCGACCTGCTCGCCCAGTCCCGTCGCGCGCAGCTCGTCGATCATCCAGGCCGCGGCGTTGAAGGTGTCCTCCCGGACGGTCGAGATGATCACCAGCTGATCGGCGCTCTTCACGGCGGCCAGCCAGTTCGAGGCGCGCACGTTGTTGCCGGTGTCGATCACCTTGATGCGGTAGAAGCGCGAGAGCGCCTCGTCGAGCTCGCCGAAGGCGCGGTCGTCGATCAGCGCGGCCGAGCCCGGGTCCTCGTCGGAGGCGAGGATGTCGAAGCGCATCTCGCCCTGGGGCCGGACGTACGGGTCGAGGTCCGCGCTGCTCGCCGAGGGGGAGCGGAGCGTCTCGATGTCGTGCAGCAGGTCCACGGCCGTGCGGTGGTGCTCGGTGGGCACGCCGCGCCAGCCGAGGGTGCCGCGGGTCTCGTTGTTGTCCCAGGCCAGGACGTTGCCGCCGCGGGCCACGCCGAGGGTCGCGGCGATCATGAGCGAGGCGGTGGTCTTGTGGGCGCCGCCCTTGAGGTTCACCACCGCGATGTTCCGCGGCCCGTCCAGGGGACGACGGATCCGCTCCAGACGCTCGATCTCCAGGCGCTCCTTCTTCCCGGGCCCGGGGGAGATCGCCCCGCCGGTGGCGCGCGTGATGAAGCCGCGGAACCCGCGGGTGGCCTTCACCTTCTGGTGCTTCGCGGTCGAGGACTGCAGGTCCTGCAGGGTGGGGCGGCCGTCGGCGGGCACCGTCGCGCGCGAGGGCAGCGGCCGCTTCGCCGCCGGGGCGGTCGCTGC
>NZ_KV788754.1:0-2499 GCF_001807385.1 Brachybacterium sp. HMSC06H03
CCTCGGTCCCGCCCGTCGGCCCGTGGACCGAGGCGCTGTGGGCGGCCGGGGCGCCGCTCGCCGGCGCGATCGAGGGCTCCGGCTTCGCGGCGGCGCTCGTGGACGGGAGCCTGCCCGAGGGGCAGTTCTCCTTCTATCTCGCGCAGGACGCTCACTACCTGCAGCGCTACTCCCGCGCACTCGCGACCCTCGCCGCGACCTCGGAGGACCCTGCCGCGCGGGAGTTCTGGTCGGACTCCTCCCGGCACTGCATGGATACCGAGCTCGAGCTCCACCGCGGCTGGCTCGCGACCCGTCCTGACGCGGCGGAGGTGGCCGTCAGCCCGGTGACCAGTTCATACACCGACTTCCTGCTCGCCCGGGCGCTCGGGGACCCGACGGCCGTCGGAGCGGCCGCGGCGCTGCCCTGCTTCTGGCTGTACGCGCAGGTCGGGGCGAGCCTGCCCGAGGTACCGGACGAGCACCCCTACGCGGGGTGGCTCCTGACCTACCGCGACCCCACCTTCGTGGAGGGGGTGCGCGGGGCGCTCGGCGTCGTCGAGCGCGAGCTCGGGGCCGCCGAGCCCGCCGTGCGGGCGGAGGCGGCGCGCGCCTTCCTCCTCGCCTGCCGTCACGAGCTGGAGTTCTTCGAACAGGCGCGGCGTGCGAGTCCCTCCGTGATCGACCCGAGCCCGGCTCTCGCGGGGGCGACTCGATGACCGCCGCCTCGATCGCCGCGACCGGCACCCGCGCCCTGCCGCCCGAGGGTCGGGCCGCGCTGCGCGCCGGCGTGGTCGGGAACTTCATCGACAACATCCATGTGTTCCTGCCGGTCACGGCGTTGGCCCCGGCAATGCTCGTGATCGCGGGGCCGTCGGCGACCGCGTCGGCGGCGGCGCTGATCATCGTCGCGATGCTGCTGGGCCGGCCCGTCGGCGGGGTGGTGTTCGGGAGGATCGCGGACCGCATGGGGCGCACCCGCACCACCCGTCTCGCGATCGCGGGCACCGCGGCGTGCGCGCTCGCGATCGCCCTCGTCCCCGCCCACCAGGTGCTCGGCCCGGGCACGGTCGCGCTGATCCTGGCGCTGCGCTTCCTCGGCGGGATCTTCGTGGCCGGCGAGTACTCGGCCGCGATCCCGCTGTCGATGGAGTGGTCGATGCCGCGGCGGCGCGGGCTGATGAGCGGGCTGATCCTCTCGATGGCACCGTGGGCGCAGGCCACGATCGCCTTCGCCGTCGCGGCGCTGCTGGCGGCTCTCGGGCCGGAGCAGTACGCGGCCTGGGGCTGGCGGGCGCTGTTCGTCGCGGGCGCGGCGCTGTCGATCGGGATGATGCTCTACTACCGGCGGCACGTGGTCGATGCGCCGCAGGCCCGGCGAGCACCGGCGTCGGCCACCCCGTCGGCCCCGCGACCGGGCCTCCGCGGCCTGCTCACCGGACGGTGGGCGTCCGCGTTCTGGGCGGCGTTCGTGCTGATGACGGGGCTGTGGCTGCTCACCGACTCGACCGTGCTGCTGCTGACGGCCCGGCTGTCCACCGACTCGCCGACCGCCCCGGAGGCGGTGCCGCTGGTGATGGGCGCGGCCTCGATCGCGCAGGCGCTCGTGATGGCGCTCGCGGGGCACCTCTCGAGCCTCGTCGGGAGGCGGCGACTGCTCGTGGTGTGGGGCGCCGTCGCGGGACTCGTCGGACCGGTGCTGTGGTGGGCGGCGGTCACCGCGCCGACCCTCGCCGTCGCGACGCTGCTCGCCGCGCTGCTGCAGGTCGCGACGGTCTCCGCCTACGGTCCGATCGCCGCCTATCTCTCCGAGCGGTTCCCCACCGCGATCCGCTCGACCGGCTACGGCTCCGCCTACAGCCTCTCCCTCGTGCTGCCGGCGCTGTACCCGTTCTATGTGCCGGCGCTCGAGCCGCTGCTCGGCCGGCACGCCACGGTGATGGGGATGGTCGCGCTCGGCGGGCTGCTCGTGGTGGTCGGGGCGCTGCTCGGCCCGCGGCTCTCCCCGCGCGAGATCGACGCGGACCTCGACACGGTCGCCGAGCGGAGCACGCGATGAGCCCCGCCGACGACCCAGATCTCGCCCGCGCCCTGCCCGTCCTGGCGGCGGTGCGGGAGGCGGCACCGCTGGTCCACTGCCTCACCGCGACCGTGTCGATGCAGCTGGTGGCCGACGGGCTCCTCGCCGCCGGGGCGCGGCCGATGATGACCGAGACCGTCGTCGAGGCCCCGGTGGTCACGACCGTCGCGGACGCGCTGCTGATCAACCTCGGCACCCTCTCGACCGACGCGATGGACGGCATCCCCGCCACCGTCGCAGTCGCGCGCGAGCAGCAGCGGCCCTGGGTGCTGGACCCGACGGCGATCGGGATCGCCCCGGTCCGCACCCCGCTCGCGCGGCGGCTGATCGAACATCGGCCGACGGCGGTGCGGGGCAACGCCTCCGAGGTCCTGGCCCTGGTGGGCGAGGCGGGAGGCGGGCGGGGCGCGGACTCGACCGCCGCCGCGGAGTCCGCCGCC
>NZ_KV788755.1:0-9503 GCF_001807385.1 Brachybacterium sp. HMSC06H03
CGGGGCGGGCGGCGACGGGGCGGGCATGTGTCCGCCCGGCCGCCCGCCGGCTCACTCGTCGGTGAAGGTCATCTTCAGCCCGCCCAGCAGCGCGGCGACGAGGTTGTAGAGGAAGGCCCCCAGGGTGCCGAGCGCGGTGATGATCACGACGTTCACCACCGCGACGATGGTCCCGTAGCTGGTCATCTTCGAGAAGCTGAAGAACTCCATGAAGGGCAGCGGGTTGCCGCCGTTCAGGTCGCGGCCCAGCTGGTCGATCTTTCCCCACAGGCCGATCGCCTCGACGAGGTTCCACAGCAGCACGACCGCGATCACGGTCGCGATGCCGACGGCGATCGCGACGAGGAAGGACAGCTTCATCACCGAGAACGGGTCCAGGCGGGCCAGCGTCAGGCGCACCCGGCGCGGGCCGCGGCGCTCCTTCTCCGCGCCGCCGGCCGGTGCCGACTTCTTCGGGCTGCGGCTCGCGCCGCGGGCCGCGGAGCCCTTGCCGGAGCCGAGCCCCTGCTCCGACGGCGAGGAGGCGCTGTCGAAGGCCGGGAGCTTCGAGGTGGACTCGGCGGCGTCGGTCTTCCCGGTGCCGGTCCTGGAGTCACTGGTGCTCACGGGTCACTCCTCGTTCTGGTCTGCGTCGTCGGGCGAGGTCTCGAACTCGTCAGAGCCTAGAGCATCGCCCTGCCCGTCCTCGGTCGCGGAGGCGGCGGTGTCGGAGATCTCCACATCCTCCTCGCCTCCGGCCTCGTCGGCCGAGGCGGGGCTCGCCGCGCTGTCCGCGGAGCCCTCACCGCCGTCGCCGGCGTCCTCGAGGACCGGCGCCTCGGCCTCGTCCTCGTCGAGCTCGCTCTCCGGCCCGGTGGTGACCAGCAGGATGCGGTCGCCCTTGTCGGGCTTGGCGAAGGTGACGCCCATGGTGGTGCGGCCCTTCGGCGGCACCTCGGAGACCTTCGAGCGGACCACGCGGCCGCGCTCCATCACCACCAGCAGCTCGTCGGTCTCCTCGACGACGGCGGCGCCGGCGAGGTGGCCGCGGTCGTCGGGCAGCTTCGCGACGCGGATGCCCAGGCCGCCGCGGCCCTGGAGGCGGTACTCGTCGATGCTGGTGCGCTTGGCGAAGCCGCCGTCGGTCACGGTGACCACGAAGGTGCCGGGGCGCACCACGTCCATCGCCAGCAGCTGGTCGTCGTGGCGGAACTTCATGCCGGTGACGCCGCTGGTGGCGCGGCCCGTCGGGCGCAGCACGTCGTCCGCGGCGGGCATGCGCACGCTCTGGCCGTTGCGGGAGACGAGCAGCAGCTCGTCGTCGCCGTTCACGGCGCGGGCGGCGATGACGCGGTCGGGGCGGGTGCCGTCGATGCCGTCGACGTCGCGCAGGTTGATCGCGATGATGCCGCCGGTGCGGTTGGAGTCGAAGGCGGTCATCGCCGTCTTCTTGACCAGGCCGGACTCGGTGGCGAGCACCAGGTACTCGGCGTCCTCGTAGGAGTCGATCGCGAGCACGGAGGCGATGTGCTCGTCGGGCTGGAAGGCCATCAGGTTCGCGACGTGCTGGCCCTTCGCGTCCCGCGGCGCCTCGGGCAGCTCGTAGCCCTTGGCGCGGTAGACCCGGCCCTGGTTGGTGAAGAACAGCAGCCAGCGGTGGGTGGTCGTGGTGAAGAAGTGCTCGACCACGTCGTCCTCGCGCAGGGACGCGCCGCGCACGCCCTTGCCGCCGCGCTTCTGGGCCCGGTACTGGTCCTCGCGGGTGCGCTTGACGTAGCCTCCGCGCGTGATCGTGACGACCACGTCCTCCTCGGGGATGAGGTCCTCCATAGACATGTCGCCGTGGAAGGGGAGGATCTGGGTCCGACGGTCGTCGCCGTACTTGTCGACCAGCTCGCCGAGCTCCTCGGAGACGATCTGCCGCTGCCGCGCCGGGTCGGCGAGGATCGCCCGGTACTCCTCGATGAGGGCCTGGAGCCGGTCGTGCTCCTCGATGATCTTCTGGCGCTCCAGGGCGGCCAGGCGGCGCAGCTGCATCGCGAGGATGGCGTTGGCCTGGATCTCGTCGATCTCGAGCAGGTCCATCAGCCCGGTGCGGGCCTCGTCGACGTCCGGGGAGCGGCGGATCAGCGCGATGACCTCGTCCAGCGCGTCCAGCGCCTTGAGGTAGCCGCGGTAGACGTGGATCTGCTCCTCGGCCTTCTTCAGGCGGAACTTCGTGCGACGCACGATGACGTCGATCTGGTGCTTCGTCCACTCGCGCACGAAGGAGTCGATCGAGAGGGTGCGGGGCACGCCGCCGGAGAGGGCGAGCATGTTCGCGGAGAAGTTCTCCTGCAGCTGGGTGTGCTTGTAGAGGTTGTTCAGCACCACCTTCGCCACGGCGTCGCGCTTGAGGGTGATGACCAGGCGCTGGCCGGTGCGGCCGGAGGTCTCGTCGGTGATGTCGGCGATGCCCTGGATCTTGCCGAGCTTGACCATCTCCGCGATCTTGCGGGCGAGGTTGTCGGGATTGACCTGGTAGGGCAGCTCGGTGACGACGAGCGCCATGCGCCCGTTGATCTCCTCGGTGGAGACGACGGCGCGCTGGGTGATGGAGCCGCGGCCGGTGCGATAGGCGTCCTCGATCCCGTCTGTGCCCACGATCGTGGCGCCGGAGGGGAAGTCGGGGCCCTTGATGAACTTCATGCACGCTTCGAGCAGCTCGGGCTTGGTCGCCTCGTGGTTCGTCAGCAGCCACTGGACGGCGTCGGCCACCTCGCGCAGGTTGTGCGGCGGGATGTTCGTGGCCATGCCGACGGCGATGCCGGCGGAGCCGTTGACCAGCAGGTTCGGGAAGCGGGCGGGGAGGACGGAGGGCTCGTCGACGGTGTTGTCGTAGTTGCCCTGCATGTCCACGGTGTCCTGCTCGATGTCGCGGACCAGCTCGAGGGCCAGCGGCGCCATCTTGCACTCGGTGTACCGGGGGGCGGCCGCGCCGTCGTCGCCGGCGGAGCCGAAGTTGCCCTGGCCCAGGATCAGCGGGTAGCGCATGTTCCAGGGCTGGACCAGTCGGACCATCGCGTCGTAGATCGCGGAGTCGCCGTGGGGGTGGTAGTTGCCCATGACCTCGCCGACGACCTTCGCGCACTTGGAGAAGGAGCGGTCGGGGCGGTAGCCGCCGTCGTACATGGCGTAGACGATGCGGCGGTGGACGGGCTTGAGGCCGTCGCGCACGTCCGGGAGGGCGCGCGAGACGATGACGCTCATCGCGTAGTCGAGATAGGAGCGCTGCATCTCCTGGTTGAGGTCGACCTGGGTGATGCGGTCGACCTCGTCCTCGTCGAGGGGATCGACGAGCGTGACGGTGCGGGAGGCCGCCTCGTCGGCCGAGAGCTCGCTGGAGCCCTCGGGCATCTCCTGACCGCCGATCCCGGCGCTCTCGGCGGGGGTCGGGGTCTCGGCCGACGGCTGGTCGTCCTCGGGGCCGGTGGGGTCGTTCGGGGTGTCGCTCATGGCGGGGAGGGCCTTTCGGGTGGGGCCGGTGGGTCGTGGGGGTCCCGGGGGCGCGCGAGAGGGGTCGGCGCCGCCCCGGGGCCCGCTCAGATGTCGAGGAAGCGGACGTCCTTGGCGTTCTCCTGGATGAAGCGGCGCCGGGACTCGACGTCGTCGCCCATCAGGACGGAGAAGATGGTGTCGGCGTCGGCGGCCTCGTCGACAGTGACCTGCTTGAGGGTCCGGGTGGCGGTGTCCATCGTGGTGGACTGCAGCTCCTTCCAGTCCATCTCGCCCAGGCCCTTGTAGCGCTGGATGCCGTTGTCCTTGGGGATGCGGCGCCCGGCGGACTGACCGGCGGCGAGGCGCTCGTCGCGCTCCTCGTCGCTGAAGACGTACTCGTGCGGGGCGTTGGACCACTTCAGGCGGTACAGCGGCGGCATCGCGATGAACACGTGGCCCAGCTCGATCAGCGGCCGCATGTAGCGGAACAGCAGCGTCAGCAGCAGGGTGCAGATGTGCTGGCCGTCGACGTCCGCGTCGGCCATCAGGATGATCTTGTGGTACCGCAGCTTGGTCGCGTCGAAGTCCTCGCCGATGCCGGTGCCGAAGGCGGTGATCAGCGAGCGGACCTCCTGGTTGTCCAGCGCCCGGTCCAGCCGCGCCTTCTCCACGTTCAGGATCTTGCCGCGGATGGGGAGGATCGCCTGGGTGCGCGGGTCGCGGCCCTGCACGGCGGAGCCGCCGGCGGAGTCGCCCTCGACGATGAAGATCTCGGACTCGGCGGGGTTGCGCGAGGAGCAGTCGCGCAGTTTGCCGGGCATGCCGCCGGTCTCCAGCGGGGACTTCCGACGGGTCGCGTCGCGGGCCTTGCGGGCCGCCTCGCGGGCCATCGCCGCGGCCTGGCCCTTCAGCACGATCGCCTTGGCCTCGTTCGGGTGGGACTCGAACCAGTCGGTGAGCTGGTCGGTCATCACCTTGACCATGAAGGTGCGGGCGATGGTGTTGCCGAGCTTGGTCTTGGTCTGGCCCTCGAACTGCGGCTCGCCGAGCTTCACGGAGATCACCGCGGTGAGGCCCTCGCGGATGTCCTCGCCGGTGAGGTTGGCGTCCTTCTCCTTGAGCAGGCCCTGGGCGCGGCCGTAGCGGTTCACGATCGAGGTGAGCGAGGAGCGGAATCCCTCCTCGTGGGTGCCGCCCTCGTGGGTGTTGATCGTGTTGGCGTAGGTGTGGACGGAGTCGGTGTAGGCGCCGGTCCACTGCATCGCGACCTCGACGGAGATCTTCGCGTCCGTGTCCTCGGACTCGAAGGAGATGATGTCGGGGTGGATCACCTCGGCGCGCTTGGCCGAGTTGATGAACTCGACGAAGTCCTGCAGGCCGCGCTCGTAGAGGTAGGAGACCGTGCGGGGGCCGCCCGAGGTCTCGCCCTGCTCGGCCTTCTCGGCCTCGAGCTCGACGTCGACCTCCTGGTCCTCCTCGGCCTCGTCGGCGCGCTCGTCGGTCAGCGTGATGCGCAGGCCCTTGTTGAGGAAGGCCATCTGCTGGAACCGCTTGCGCAGCGTCTCGAAGTCGTAGACGGTCGAGTCGAAGATCTCGCCGTCGGCCCAGAAGGTGATGGTGGTGCCGGTCTCGTCGGTCTCCTCGCCCTTCTCGAGCGGGGCGACGGGGACGCCGCGGGCGTAGGCCTGGCGCCAGACGTGGCCCTGGCGGCGGATCTCGACCTCCATGCGGACGGAGAGGGCGTTGACCACGGAGGAGCCGACGCCGTGCAGACCGCCGGAGACGGCGTAGCCGCCGCCGCCGAACTTGCCGCCGGCGTGCAGCACGGTGAGCACCAGCTCGACGGCGGGCTTGTTCTCGGTGGGGTGCATGTCCACAGGGATGCCGCGGGCGTGGTCGACGACGCGCACGCCGCCGTCGGCGAGGAGGGTGACCTCGATGGTGTCGCCGTGGCCGGCCATCGCCTCGTCCACGGAGTTGTCGACGATCTCCTGGACCATGTGGTGCAGGCCGCGCTCACCGGTGGAGCCGATGTACATGCCGGGGCGCTTGCGGACCGCCTCGAGGCCCTCGAGGACGGTGATGTCCGAGGCCTCGTAGTGCTCGGGCGCACGGGCCGCCTTCTCGCCCGCGGTGGTCGGCGCCGGGGCCGCGGGGGACGTCGCCGCCTCGGGGGCCGGTGCTGCGCCGTCCGCTCCCGGTGACGGGTCCGAGGTGCCCTCGGGCAGGTCCTGGTCGGGCATGGGGCGGTCGCTGTCGCTCACCTGATGTGGCTCCTCGCAGTCCGGTCGTCCCTCGGTCGGACGGACCGAGGGTGGTCCGGCGGCACCGTGCGGCGGTGTCCCTGCGGCCCGACGCGTGCAGGATCCGCAGGAGCTCCTCGCGCACGCGCGCGAACGGCACCCGCAGGCCTCGGCGATCGGGCCGACGGCATCGAGGTGACCGGGCTGCTTCGACCCCGGTCGACGTCGGCCGAACCGCCGTCATTCTATCGGAGAACGGGTGCTGGGCCTATTCGACGCCCCGTCCCTGTGGACGACGCGACGCTGGATGCATCCCAGACGCTCCGTGACGGCCTCTTCAACGCGCTCCGGGAGCCTCGGATGGGGGCGGGTACGCCCGAGGGGGTCCGGAGGCGGCACAGGCGCGCCTGGGATGTCCGCACTCAGGCGTCCCGCAACGGGGCTCAGCGGGCGGCGTCCGGGAGCCCCGCGAGCACCTCGGCGGTGGCGAGCGCCGCCGCGGCCGCCTCGTGCCCCTTGTCCTCCACCGAGCCGGGCAGGCCGGCCCGATCCCGCGCCTGCTCGTCGGAGTCGCAGGTCAGGAGCCCGAAGCCGACGGGGACGCCGTGGTCGAGGGACACCCGGTTCAGCCCGTCGGTCGCCGCGGAGCAGACGTAGTCGAAGTGCGGGGTGCCGCCGCGGATGACGACGCCGAGGGCGATCACGGCCTCGTGGCTGCGGGCGAGGCGGTCCGCGACCACGGGCAGCTCGAAGGAGCCGGGCACGCGCACCAGGGTGGGTCGGTCGATGCCGGCCTCGGCGCAGGCGCGCAGGGCGCCGGCGACCAGACCGTCCATCACCTCCTCGTGCCAGGACGCGGCGACGATCGCGACGCGGGCGTCGGGGCGGGCGGTGATCTGCGGGGTGGGGGCGCCGTGGCCGCTCATGAGGTTCCTCCGGGGGTCGTGACAGGGGTGGTGGTAGTGGTGGGATCGAGCGCGGGAAGCCCGGTCAGGTGGTGGCCCAGCCGGTCCCGCTTGGTGGTGAGATACGCGAGGTTCTCGGGAGTGGGGTGGGCCTCGAGGTCGAGGACCCGGTGCACGCGCGTGCCGCCGGCGCGCAGGGCGTCGGCCTTCTCGGGGTTGTGGGTGAGCAGGTCGATCGCGCCGACGCCGAGGTGCTCGAGGATCCGCGGGACCGCGGCGAAGCTGCGCTCGTCCACGGGAAGCCCGAGGTCGAGGTTCGCCTCGACGGTGTCGCGGCCCGCGTCCTGCAGGGCGTACGCGCGCAGCTTCTGGACCAGGCCGATGCCGCGGCCCTCGTGCCCGCGCAGCAGCACCAGCACGCCGCAGCCGGCGGCGGAGATCCGGGCGAGGGACTCGTGCAGCTGGGGCCCGCAGTCGCAGCGCAGCGAGCCGATCACGTCGCCGGTCACGCATTCGGAGTGGACGCGCGTGAGCACGGGCTCCTCCCCGGTGACGTCCCCGGCCACGAGCACCAGGTGCTCTGCCGTGCCCTCCCGCACGGCGAGGGCGCGGAAGGCGCCGTGGGCCGAGGGCAGCGGCACCGCCTCGGTGAACTCGAGCAGGGCGGGGACCGGCCCGGCCGACGCGGCCGACGACGGGTCGGCCGGTGCGGTGGACGGCGCTGCCGGCGTGAGCGGCGCCGCCGCCTCCCCGATCTCCCGCCGGTGCGCGGCGAGGTCCTCGATCGAGATCATCGCCAGGCCGTGCTCGTCGGCGAAGGCGCGCAGCGCTGGGCCGCGCTGCATGGTGCCGTCGTCGTGGACGAGCTCGACGATCATCCCGACCGCGGGCAGACCTGCCATCCGTGTGAGGTCCACGGCGGCCTCGGTGTGGCCGCGCCGCTCGAGCACCCCGCCGGCCCTCGCCCGCAGCGGCAGCACGTGCCCGGGCCGGATCAGGTCGGTCGGGACGGAGCCGGGATCGGCGAGGACAGTGAGGGTGCGGGCCCGGTCCGCGGCGGAGATGCCGGTGGTGACCCCGTCAGCCGCATCGACCGTGATCGTGTACGCGGTGCGGAAAGGGTCCGCGTTCTCGGCGACCATCAGCGGCAGCTCGAGGGCGTCGGCCCGCTCGGCGCTCATCGGCGCGCACAGCAGCCCGCTCGAGTGCCGGACCGCGAAGGCGACCTGCTCGGGGGTGGCGGTCGCGGCCGCGAGGATGAGGTCGCCCTCGTTCTCGCGGTCCTCGTCGTCCACGACCACGACGGGCCTGCCGGCGGCGATCTCCGCGATCGCGGCGGGCACGGGATCCAGGCGCAGACCGGTCATCGTCCCTGCTCCGTCCCGGTCACGGCCTCCGGGGCGCGCGCGGGCAGCAGACCGGCGGTGAGCTTCTCGACGTACTTCGCGAGCACGTCGACCTCGAGGTCCACCCCCTCGCCGACGGCGCGGGTGCCCAGCGTGGTGCGCTCGAGGGTCTCGGGGATCAGGCCGATGGTGACCTCGTCGCCATCGATCGCGGCGACGGTGAGGCTGACCCCGTCCACGGCGAGGGAGCCCTTGGGCACCACGTAGCGGGCGAGGCCGCCCGGCAGGCGCAGGCGCAGCAGGGTGGTGCCCTCCTGCTCGTCGCGGGAGAGGATCTCGCCGACGCCGTCGACGTGGCCCTGCACGATGTGCCCGTCCAGGCGGCCGTCGGCCCGCACGCAGCGCTCGAGATTCACGCGGTCGCCGGGGCGGAGCGTGCCGAGCGTGGTCGCGGCGAGGGTGGTGGCGATGACGTCGGCGCTCCACGCCTCGCCGACGACGGCGGTGACGGTGAGGCAGCAGCCGTTGACGGCGATCGAGTCGCCGAGCGCGATGCCCTCGAGCACGCGCGGGGAGCGGATCCGCAGGGCGGCGGGGTCGGCGCCGAGGTCGAGGACCTCGACGGTGCCGAGCTCCTCGATGATTCCGGTGAACATGGTGGTGTCCTTCCTGGTCAGCCCGGGGTGGGAGTAATGCGGGGGCGGAGGGTGAGGCGGAGGTCCCTCCCGCCGCCCGGCGTGGGCAGCGGGGCGACGTCCGTGAGCTCGAGGTCGAGCCGCTGCGCGAGGGTGGTGATCCCGAGGTCGGCGACGCCGGGACGGCCGGCGCCGAGCAGGGTGGGGGCGAGGTGCACGATCAGCTCGTCGACGAGCCCGGCGCGGAGGAAGGCGGCGGCGAGGGTGGGCCCGCCCTCGAGCAGCACGTGCCGGATCCCGCGGTCGAAGAGCGTCGCGAGCGCGGCCGACGGATCGCGGGTGGGCAGGTGCAGCGCCTCGCCGGCCCCGTCGACGACGGGCAGGTCCTCCACCTCGGAGGTGCCCATCACGACGCGCAGCGGCTGGCGGGGGTGGAGGGTCCCGTCCGGCCGACGGGCCGTCAGCGTCGGGCGGTCGCTGCGGGCGGTGCCGGTGCCGACCAGGACGGCGTCGCAGGTGGTGCGCAGCCGGTGGACCTCCTCGCGGGCGGCAGGGCCGGTGATCCACTGGCTGGTGCCGTCGGCGGCGGCGGCGCGCCCGTCGAGGGTGAGTGCGGTCTTCGCCGTGACCAGGGGCCGGGCATGGACGAGGCCGTGCTCCCAGCCTCGGTTCAGGGCCGCGGCGGTGGCGGCGAGCTCGGCGGGGACGTCGTCCACGACCTCGACCCCGGCCGCGCGCAGGCGGTCGATGCCGCCTGCGGCCTGCGGGTTCGGGTCGCGCCGGGCGACGACGACGCGGGCGATCCCGGCCTCGAGGAGCGCCTCGGTGCAGGGGCCGGTGCGACCGGTGTGGTCGCAGGGCTCGAGGGTGACCACTGCCGTCGCGCCGCGCAGAGTCGCGGCGGCGCCCGGCAGCTGC
>NZ_KV788756.1:0-34164 GCF_001807385.1 Brachybacterium sp. HMSC06H03
TCGTCCTCGAGCTCGCCGGCTTCGACGCCCGCCTCGCCGCCGCGGACCTCGTGGTGACGGGGGAGGGGAAGCTGGACGTCCAGACCCTCCAGGGCAAGGGCCCCGCCGAGGTCGCCCGCCGCGCCGCCGCGGCCGGACTGCCCGTCCTCGCCGTCGCCGGCGCCGTCACCCTCGAACCGGCAGAGCTCGCCTCCGCCGGGATCGACGAGGCCTTCGACCTCGTCTCCCGCGCCGCCGACGTGCCCGATGCGATCGCGCGCGGCGAGGCGCTTCTGGAGGAGGTGGGTCGTGAGATGGGACGCGCCCTGCCCGCTCTCCTCGACGACTCCGGGGCCGCATCGAGCCCTCTGCCGTAGACTCCCCGATCGTGGCTTCCATCGACTTCTCCGAAGAGATCCCCCGGCTCCGCTCGACCCTGTCCTCGATCGAGCAGGTGACGGACGTCGACGCCCTCGACGCGAAGATCGCGGACCTGGAGAAGCAGGCCTCCGCCCAGGACCTCTGGGACGACGTCGAGAACGCCCAGAAGGTCTCCTCCGCGCTCTCCCACGCCCAGTCCGAGCGGCGACGCATCTCCGAGCTCGCCTCCCGCATCGAGGACCTCGAGGTGATGGTCGAGCTCGCCGCCGAGGAGGACGACCCCGACACCCTCGCCGAGGCCGAGGCCGAGGTGGCCAGCATCCACAAGACCCTCGACGAGCTCGAGGTGCGCACGCTGCTGTCGGGCGAGTACGACGAGCGTGACGCCGTGATCACCATCCGTGCGGGCGCCGGCGGCGTGGACGCGGCGGATTTCGCCGAGATGCTCATGCGCATGTACCTGCGCTGGGCCGAGAACAACGGCTACTCCACCAAGGTCATGGACACCTCCTACGCCGAGGAGGCGGGGCTGAAGTCGGTGACCTTCGAGGTCGCCGGCCCCTTCGCCTACGGCACCCTCTCCGTCGAGGGCGGCACCCACCGACTGGTGCGCATCAGCCCCTTCGACAACCAGGGCAGGCGCCAGACCTCCTTCGCCGCGGTCGAGGTGATCCCGCTGATCGAGTCGACCGACCACATCGAGATCCCCGAGAACGACCTGAAGATCGACGTCTTCCGCTCCTCCGGTCCGGGCGGTCAGTCGGTGAACACCACCGACTCCGCAGTGCGCATGACCCACCTGCCCACCGGCACCGTCGTGTCGATGCAGGACGAGAAGTCCCAGATCCAGAACCGCGCCGCGGCGCTGCGCGTCATGCAGTCGCGACTGCTGCTGCTGAAGAAGGCCGAGGAGGCCGCCGAGCGCAAGGAGCTCGCCGGCGACGTCAAGGCGTCCTGGGGCGACCAGATGCGCTCCTACGTGCTGAACCCGTACCAGATGGTGAAGGACCTGCGCACCGAGTACCAGGAGGGCAACCCCTCCTCCGTCTTCGACGGCGAGATCAGCGGCTTCATCGACGCCGGCATCCGCTGGCGCGCCGAGCAGGGCAAGAACCAGGACTGATCGACGTACTGGCGAGGGACGAGCCGGTAGGAGTTCGGTCGAGACGGCGCAGGGCTGATCGACGTGCTGGCGAGGGACGAGCCGGTAGGAGATCGGTCGAGACGGCGCAGGACTGACTCCGCTGCCGTGCGGCCGGCCCCTGGTGACCGGCCCCACCCCGGGTTTGACCAGGTTTTGACCCGACCCCTGTCCACAGCGCCGTGGAAACACGACCATGCGCCCCTACGCTGGGAGCGCCAGACTTTCCCCCTGATGTGACAGGCAGCAGTGATCCGTTTCGACGACGTCACCAAGACGTACATGCGTGGCCAGCACCCCGCGGTGGAGAACCTCGACATCGAGTTCACCCGCGGGGAGTTCGTGTTCCTGGTCGGCGCCTCCGGCTCGGGCAAGTCGACCCTGATGAGGATGGTGCTCAAGGAGGTCGCCCCCACCCGCGGCACCGTCTACGTCGCCGGCAAGGACCTCTCCCGGATCCCGTCCTGGAAGGTGCCGGCGCTGCGCCGCGACATCGGCATGGTGTTCCAGGACTTCCGGCTGCTGCCCTCGAAGACCGCGTACCAGAACATCGAGTTCGCCCTCGCGGTGATCGGCACGCCCCGCAAGGTGGTGCGCCGTCTGGTCCCCGAGATGCTGGAGATGGTGGGGCTGGAGGACAAGGGCAAGCGGCTCCCGCACGAGCTCTCCGGCGGTGAGCAGCAGCGCGTCGCGATCGCGCGCGCCTACGTCAACCGCCCCTCGATCCTGCTGGCCGACGAGCCCACCGGCAACCTCGACCCGGCCACCGCCGAAGGCATCCTGGACCTGCTCGCCGAGATCAACGAGCGCGGCACCACCGTCGTGATGGCCACCCATGACCGCGCCGCCGTGGACCGCATGCGTCGCCGCGTCGTGGAGATGGTCGGCGGCAAGGTGGTGCGCGACGAGGAGCGGGGCGGCTACGAGACCCCCGCCCCGGTCAGCGTGATCTCCGGGAACCTGCCCGACGACTCCACCCACCGCGAGGAGCACCCCCTGGACGACGAGGAGCTCGTCGCCGACTGGGACGGGGCGCCCGAGCCGGCCGCCGCCGAGCGCGAGAGCGCCGAGGAGCACGCCGGTCCCGTCGGGGCCGACCGCTCCGGCGAGGTCGACGGGCCCGACGCGGCCGAGGCCGGCACCGGCCGGTCGGCCGAGGACCGCCCGGTCGCGCGGGACGTGCTGGAGGAGGACCTGATCGACGAGCGCGAGGCCCGCCGGGTGAGGGAGGCCGAGGACTTCACCGGCGACTTCGACCAGGACCAGGAGGAGCTGCGATGAGGGCCCGCTACATCCTCGGCGAGATCCTCACCGGCCTGTGGCGGAACATCGCCATGGTCATCTCCGTCGTGATCGTCACCGCCGTGTCGCTGACCTTCGTGGGCACCGGCGTGCTGATGCAGAAGCAGATCATGGACATGAAGTCGACCCTGGTCGAGCAGTCCCAGGTGACGATCTTCCTGTGCTCCCCGCACTCGACGGCCTCCTCCTGCGCCGGCGGCGCCGCGACCGACGCCCAGATCGACTCGGTCCGCGAGGCGCTCGAGGGCGAGGTCCTCTCCCCGTACATCGCCTCCGTCGCGGAGCGCGACCAGGAGGAGGCGCTCGCGATCTACCAGGAGCAGTTCGCCGGCGAGTCCTTCGTCTCGAACTTCACCGCCGAGGACATGCCGGTCTCCTTCCACATCACCCTCAGCGACGCCGACGACTCCGCCGCCGTGGTCGAGTTCTTCCAGGGCCGCGACGGCGTGGACGAGGTCACGGACCTGCTGAGCACCTTCGCCCCCTTCATCGACGTGCTGAACCAGTCCACGCTCTTCGCGCTCGGGCTCGCGGTGCTGATGCTGGTCGCCGCGGTGCTGCTGGTCGCCACCACGATCCGCATGTCGGTCGCGGGCCGGCGCCGCGAGATCGCGATCATGCGCCTGGTGGGCGCCTCGAACCTCTTCATCCGTCTGCCCTTCCTGCTCGAAGGGGCGGTCGCCGCGATCATCGGCGGCCTGATCGCCTCGGGCATGCTGTGGCTGGGCCTGCACCATCTCGTCCAGGGCTGGCTCGCGCCGACCCTCGGCGAGCAGCTGATCACGGTCTCCACAGCGGACCTCGTCTGGGCGACACCGCTGCTGGTCGCGCTCGGCGCCGTGCTGTCGATCGCCTCGTCGGTGGTCTCCCTCAACCGCTACCTGAAGGTGTGAGCATGTCCTCCGGAAGTCTGCGCCGCCCCCTGAGCCTCCTCGCCGCTGCCGCGATCCTGGCCGCGGGCATGCTCACCGGTCCCCTCTCCCCGGCCTCCGCCGAGGGCAGCAAGGACGAGAAGATCGCCGAGCGTGCGGAGGTCGACCAGCAGCTCGAGGACCTCCGCATCGAGCTGAACGACGTCAACGACGATCTCGCCGACACCTATCTCGCGCTCGCGGAGACCGAGCTGCTGATCCCGCAGGCGCAGCGGGACCTCGAGGACGCGCGGGTCGCGCTCGGCGAGGCGCAGGAGGAGGACCGGAAGGTCGGCGAGCGCCTCACCGAGGCCGAGGAGGAGGAACGGCGCCTCTCGGGCGAGGTCGAGACCGGCCAGGAGGAGGTCGACCGCAGCGACGACGAGCTCGCCACGGTCGCGCTGTCCGCCTACAAGGGCGGCGGGATGCCCAGCCCCTCGTCGGTGTACGTCGGCAACAGCTCCCCGCAGGACGCGGTGGACCGCTCGATGAACTACCGCCTGACGATGGCCTCCCAAGGGACCCGTCTGGACGCGCTGCGCACGGACCAGTCCGTCACCGAGAACTCCGCCGAGCGCCTGTCGGCCGTGCGCGAGGAGATCAAGCAGCTCAAGATCGATGCGGAGGACGCGCTCGAGCGCACCCGCGTCGCCGAGGAGGAGGCGACCGAGGCGAAGAACGAGCTCGACGCGCTGTACGAGACGCAGAAGACCCAGCGCGACGACCTCGAGGCGAAGAAGACGAAGTACGAGGACGATCAGAAGTCCCTCGAGACCCGCAGCAGCACGCTCGACGACGAGATCGAGGAGCTCGCGAAGCAGGAGCGCGAGCGCGAGGAGAAGCTGAAGGCCCAGCAGCAGCAGAAGAAGAGCAGCGGTGGGAGCGCCCCCGTGGCAGGCTCCGCGAACACCGGCGGCGGCTGGGTCTACCCCGTCAATGCGCGGCTGAACTCGAACTTCGGCTGGCGCGTGCACCCCATCTACGGCACGAAGAAGCTGCACGCCGGGGTGGACTTCCCCGTCGCCTGCGGCGTGCCCGTCGGCGCCGCGCACTCCGGCCGCGTCATCGCCCGCACCTACAACAGCGGCGCGGGCAACAAGCTCATCGTCAGCCACGGCATCATGAACGGCCGCCTGGTCACGACCTCGTACCACCACCTGCAGGGCTTCGCGAAGCCGGTCGGTGCGCAGGTCTCGGCGGGGGAGACCGTCGGCTACGTGGGCACCACCGGCTCCTCGACGGGCTGCCACCTCCACTTCGAGACCCATGAGGACGGCAACGCGGTCAACCCCGCGAAGTTCCTCTGACCCGCGCCCGCCCAGGTGTGCGCCCGCGGAGAAACCGGTCGCGATCCTGCGCGGCCACGTCGTACGCTGGGACGTCCGATCGCGGCCGCGATCACCAGCGCAGCATCCGGAGACGGAGAGAAGGAGGACCCATGTCCGCGAAGAAGGCCGACAAGAAGAAGGCCGCCGCGAACGAGGGACCCCAGAAGAAGCTCATCGCCTCGAACAAGCGGGCGCTGCACGACTACTTCATCGACCAGACCTGGGAGGCCGGCATCGTCCTGACCGGCACCGAGGTGAAGTCGCTGCGCGACCGCGGCGCGTCCCTGATCGACGGCTACTGCTACGTCGACGCCGGCGAGGTGTGGATGGACAACGCCCACATCGCCCCGTACGTCAAGGGCACCTGGACCAATCACGCCGCCCGCCGCAAGCGCAAGCTGCTCATGCACAAGCAGGAGATCGAGAAGCTCGCCAGCAAGTCCCGTGAGAAGGGCTTCACGATCGTGCCGCTGGAGATGTACTTCCTCGGCTCCCACGCCAAGGTGAAGATCGGCCTGGCGCGCGGCAAGAAGGAATGGGACAAGCGCCAGACCCTGCGCGAGAAGCAAGACCTGCGCGAGGCGCAGCGCGCCATGCGCCACCGCGAGCTCGCCTGAGCCCCTCGTTCACCGCCCGAGCGGCCGACGTCCCCTCGGCGCGGGCGGGTCGATCGGTCGGCCCGCACGACGGGAACCAGTCAGCCGTCCAGGTCGCGCCGCTCCAGGCGACGCACCGTCTGCCGGCTGGACTCGATGACGTCCTCGGCGGCGACGCCGAGCCGCTCCCGCATGTACAGCGCACGCTGCGCGTCCTCGAGCGCCGCCTCCCACAGCCTCCCCGCCGCCCGGGGCCGCTGATCGCGCTGCTCGGCGAGGGCGTGCTCGAACCGGCACGTCGCCCGATGCTGGAACACGGAGGCCAGCGCCGAGAGGGACGAGGGAGAGGTGGGATCCTCCAGCCCCGTCTCCTCGGCGGCGAGGTCCAGCTGCTCCTCCGCGGCGACGAAGGCGCCCTGCCACTGCAGCGCGTGCGCGTACCGGGTGCGACGGACGGCTCGCATCACGGGGGAGAGCCCCGGCGCCTCGAGCGCCTGCCTGCCCGCGATCGCCGCCTCGTCCAGCCTCCCCAGCATCCGCAGGAACGCCACGGCTCGGGGATCGGTGGGGTGCGTCGCGCACCACTCGGCCAGGGCCGCAGGGTCCAGCACGATCTCGCGCAGGGTCTCGGGATCGATGCTGATGCGCGTGCCGGCGGCCTCGAAGCTGCTCATCGTCCCATCCTCCCCGCCGGTGCGGCCCATGGTCCAGGCTCCGTGGCGCACGCGCCAGGAAGCGGGAGAAGCGGTCCTGGCGGGGAGCGGGCTTCGCCGTGAGCTGAGGAATATCCGCTTCAGATCGTCGCGCGCTCGCGGTAGACTCGATCCACAGCGTTCCTCCCGAGGGGCGCACGTGGGTGTTTGACAACCGAAGAGTGAGTGCGACGACGGCCAGAGCGCCGTCACGATAGTCATGCCTTCCCACGCCAGGGGCCGATCGGTTTCGACGGTAGTTGTCCAGCGAGGGGAAGCGGGCCGAGAACCCAGAGTCATCTCGTTAATGTCCTCTGGAAACCAATAAGTGCCGAACCCAAGCGCACTGACTTCGCTCTCGCTGCCTGATCAGCGTTAGCAGTCTGGAACCCCGGGGGTGCTCCTGACCCGGATCGTTCCATCATCAAAGGAGCCACTGCTGCCGACCCTGGTCACCGGGGAAGGATGAACACCTCAGAGTGACTGAGTCCGTCGACGACGTGTTCGTGGGATCGTCGGGACCGAGAAAACGCCAACACGGACTGCGCCCGGAGAAGCCCTGGCTCCGCACTATCGGACGCGGGTTCGATTCCCGCCGGCTCCACCATCGCACTCACCGACGAAGGCCCCCTCACCTGCGCAAACGCGCGGGGGAGGGGGCCTTCGTCATGTCCGGGGGGGGTCGTCGCCGGGACGTGCCGCGGACCGCGGGCGCGACGCCGCACGAGGCGCCGACGAACCGTCGGGGGCGGCGGTGCGGCTCTCCCGCACCGCCGCTCCGCTCGGCTCACCAGCTCAGGCCGTGTCCCAGCTGATAGCGGTTCCCGTCGGCGTCGACATACACGTACGCGCGGCCGTCCATGTGCTGCTCCTTCGCGAAGCCGGGCACGTCGTTCGGGGAGGCGCAGCGCCCGTCCTCGTCCACGGCGATCGCGTCGGCGTCGGCCGGAAAGGTGATCGGCAGCTTCCCCGTCGGCGCGAACCCGCCGAGCGCCGCGTCGACCAGCACGCCGCGGTCGGTGTCGAAGCCGACCAGGAGCGCGTCGGCCAGCGGCTCCACGCCGTCCAGCAGCCAGGGGAACTTCGCATCCAGCGCCACGACCATCGTGCCGACGCTCTCGCGGATCTCCTTCACCTTGGCGAGGTCGACATGGGAGTGGTCGTCGATCGCGAGGTCCCCGATGCCGACGAACTCGAAGTAGCTGCCGATGAACGGCGCGAGGATCACGATCGCGACGTCCGCACCGCGGTGGTCGGTGGTGAAGTCGATGCCCGGATGCGCCTCGGCGATCCGTCGACGCAGCGCATCGAGGTCCTTGACCAGCAGGTCCTTCGCGAACAGCTCGAGATACACGCGCTTGCCCGCGAGGGAGTCGGCGGTCAGGGGGAGCACGGAGTCGTGGTTCTTCGCGAGCACCACCGAGCGGCGGTGCGCATCGAGCGCCGCGGCCGCCGCCTCGGGGTTCGCCACCACGCGGTCGGCCTCCTCCGGATCGGCGTAGGGGTTCTCGAACAGACCCAGCGCGAACAGCTCCTCGAGCAGCAGGCTCGCCGCCTCGTCGAGCCGCTCGGAGGTGAACAGGCCCTTCACGTACGCCTCGCGCACGGAGTCCACGTCGTTGGTGTCGGCGAACATGTCGGTGCCGGCCATGACGGCCGCGCCCACGCGCTCGGCGGTGGTGAGCTCCTCGACGCCCCAGGCCATCTTCGAGAGCACGCCGGAGTCGGAGTTGATGTAGCCGCGGTGGCCCATCTGCCGCAGCAGGTCGAGGATCTCGCGGTTGAAGGCGAAGCCGACCTGCTCGAACTCGCTCACCCGGCCCTGCGGGGTGGAGGACTTCTCGTCCGAGGGGATCGCGTAGTACGGCATCACCGACGAGGTGCCGGCATCGATCGCGGCCTGGAAGGGCGGGAGGTGGTAGTCCTCGAGCGATCCGGGGGTGGGGTAGATGTTGAAGCGGCCCTCGGCGTAGTGGGGGTCGGTGCCGTTCTCGCGCGCGCCGCCGCCGGGGAAGTGCTTGGTGGTCAGCGCGACGCCGTCCTTCTCGAGCCCGTCCTCGCCCTGGAAGCCGCGCACCAGCGCGCCGATCGCGCGGGAGACGAACTCGGGGTCCTCGCCGAGGGTGCCCTGTCCGCGGAACCATCGCGGGTCGGTGAGCACGTCGGCCATGTACATGTAGCCCTTGCGCAGGCCCGAGGCGACCCATTCGCGGCGCGAGTGCGCGGCGAAGGACTCGATCACCTCGAGCGAGCCCGTCGCGGCCAGGCCCAGCGTGCCCGGCCACTGCGCGAACGGCTGGTCCTCGGGCGTGCCGCCCATCTTGAAGCCGCCGGCTTCGTTCTTCGAGTTCGCGGCGACGATCACCGGGATGCCCCAGCGGGTGTCCTCGGCGACCTCGTTCATCGCGTTGATCCAGGTGGCGATCCGGGAGCCGGTGGGCTCCTCGCGCATGATGAAGTGCCGCATGTGCATGCCGCGGATCATCTCGGTGGTGCCCTGGAAGGGGATGCCGGCGCTGGTGTGCGGGTCGACCTTGATCGGCAGATGCTGCTCGTCCAGCACGCCGTCGTGGCTGGTGAGCTCCTTGTTGTGCTGCGAGATGCCCATCGGGCGGGAGCTGATCACCATCAGCCCGAGCTTCTCGTCCGGGGACATGCGCGCGACGAGGTCCGCTGCGCGCTCAGCGGGGGAGAGGCGCCAGTCCTCGAACGGGGTGAGCTGCCCGTCGCCGTCGAGGTCGCGGAACTCCAACCCGTCGACCTCGATGATCTTCTTGACCCTGCTGGAGAGGGGGACCTGCTGCGTCATCGACGACCTCCTGTGGTGAACATTCCTTCGTAGCCGAGCGCCACTAGATGGGCGCGGCTGGCGGCCAGGGACTCCCAGATGTCCCGGCCGTAGGTGCGGTCCTGCTCGATGAGCAGGTGGTGGGCGCCCGAGGCGAGGGCCTGCTCGATCACGGAACGCCAGTCGAGGGGCCCCTCGCCCACCTCGGCGAACTGGACGATGTCCCCGCCCCAGTAGCGGTCCCAGGTCCCGCGGTCTCCGGCGTCGCGGGCGTCGAGCACCTCCGTGCTCGGCAGCGCGATCCGGTGGTCCTTGAGATGGACCAGGTCGAGCACCCCGGCGAACTCGGCGAGGGTCCGCTCGGGGTCGCGGCCGCCGCGCTGGACCCAGTGGCAGTCGATCTCGTAGCGCAGGTGCGGCGCCCCGGCGCGCAGCCGGTCCAGCAGCGTCGTGCCGTCGATCCGGGCGAACTCGACGTGGTGGTTGTGGTAGCTGAGGCTGATCCCCTCGGTCGCGAGCTGCTGGGCACAGCCGTCGACCTCGGCGACGAAGGCGTCGAAGGCCTCCCGGGAGCGCAGCGCGGCGGTGGGCATCATGCCGATGCGGATCATGCGGGTGCCGGCGCGTCGTGCCTGCTCGACGTGCAGCGCGAGATCGTCCCGGAGGGTCGGGCCCTCACCGCCGGGCGGCAGGGACATGGTCGCGGAGATCGCCGCGACCTCGATGCCGAGCTGCTCGCGAGCGGTCTCGAGCGCTCGCTCAGCGGGATCTGGGAGACCTCGACGACCTCGAAGCCGGTCTCGCGCACGCGCTCGAGCACGGGCAGCAGCCCCTGCTGGGCCACGTGCTCCTCGAGCATCATGAGCTGGATGCCGATGCGGGCCACGGGAACCTCCTGGGGGTCGGTGACAGCCGCGGGGCCGACGGGGCGTTCCCCTGCCCTGCGACGGGGCGTGGGGTCGAGGAGACGGGGCGCCGCGGACGCGCCGCGGGGCCGCGGAGCCTCGATGCTCGCTCCAGCTCACACCGTACTCATCCCCGACCGAGACCTGCTCGGCTTCCCTCCGGTTGCCGTCGAGGCAGGGCGATGCGTCGCGCGGCCTCCGGGACCGCGGGAGGGAAGGTCCGTCGAGCGACCTCCGGGACCCGCGGCACGGGCGACGTCGGAGAACGCCCGTCCGGGCGAGGCCTTGCCCGGTACGGTGGGCGGATGACCGGCACGCCGGATATCGCCCCCGTCCTCCCTCCTGCCGACCTGCCCGTGGACCTGCGCCGCGTGGAGCTGCTCTGCGCGTGGCTGCGGCCCGAGGAGGGCGTCGAGCTCGAGCGGATCAGCTGGGCGATCGGGAAGCGCCCCCGCGGCGAGGGCTGGGACAACGTCCTGTGGCCGATCGGAACGCTCGACGGCGCCCCGCTGGTGCTGCGGATCGCCCGCCGCCGCAGCTCGCGAGCGCTGCTGGGCCGGGAGGTGACGGTGCTGCGCCGCCTGCGCGGGCTGGGCACCACGCTCCCGATGGATCTGCCGCGCGTGATCGCGACCGCCGAGGACGCCGTCGTGGTCGAGTGGATCGACGGGATGACGGCTGCGGAGTGCGACGCCGCGACGCAGGAGCAGGTCGCCGAGGACCTGGCCCGGATGCTGGCGACGATCCACTCCGGCCCTGCCCCCGAGGTGGGGAGGAACCCGGTGCGCGGGGTGCCGCTCGCGACCCGCGCCGAGCACTTCGCGGCCGATCTCGACCGGGCAGGGCTCGACGAGGACGCCGCGCGCCGCGCCGCTCGGACATGGCAGGCGGGCATCGACGCCGAGGAATGGCAGGGCCGCGAGCTGCTGCTCCACGGCGACCCGCACCCTGGCAACGTCGTCGTCCCGCCGCCGGCCTCCCCGAGCGCGGTGACCCTCATCGACTGGGGCGACACCACCCGCGGGGACCCAGCGAGCGATCTCGGCGCCCTGCTGCTCCACTTCTCCCGGTCCACGACCGGGCTGCTCGAGGTCTACCGGGCCTCCGCGGCCTGGACCGGGATCGAGGACGATGCGATCTGGGAGGCGCTGCAGGCGCGTGCCCGGGCCTGGGCCGTGCGCGTGGCGCTCGCTCTTCTGCTCGTCTACCCCGAGGGGCACTCGCTCGGACGCATCGGCCGGAGGCTGCTGGCGAGCTGACTGGGGCGGCGCGCACCTGCTGGACCGATCGGGGCACTCGAGTGATGGCCGACGCCGTTCACGGACTGTCCTCTTCTGAGCCGGCCAGCACATGGGCCGACGAAGCGAGTGCGAGCCTCTCCCGGGCGATCTCCGGCCCGCGACAGGCGAAGGCCTCGGGCTCGTCCCAGCTGCCGCCGAGAGGGCCCGTGATCCAGGGGCCGTCCTCCCATTCCACGACGTCCTCGAGGCGCAGCAGGCGATGGGCGGCGAGGTCGAAGGTCTGCAGCCCGTGCTCGTTTGCGAGCTGGGTCAGGCGCCCGATCACCTTCCTGTCGGGCCCGAACAGGACCGGGGCGAAGGTCTGACCGTGCGCGGCCTCCGCGGTGTCCATGTCCCGCCACGGGGACCGGGGGTCCGCGAGGTCTGCCGGGAACTCCTCGAGGACGGCCGCGGTGAAGCGCGCGATCCGCGGGGTGGGTGGCAGGGGCGGCGTGGGCGAGCCGACGAACTGCCCGGCGGTGTGCAGGTGCATGTGCAGGTCCGCGCACGCCGACTCGTCGTCGACGGGGGCGGGCCCGATCCAGAAGCCGATCCGATATCTCATGCCCCGGATCCTGCCCGGTGGGCGACGACGCGCCCCTGGGTTGTGCACAACGCCCAGGTCAGCACTCCGCGCGACGCACCCTCCTCAGGCGGGCACCGTGCCCGACGGCATCGCGATCGCCGCCTTCGAGCACAAGGACACCGCTGGTCCCACCCAGTCGGTCACGCAGGAGTTCACGGTCGCTAGGCTCCCGGTCCGCGCGCAGGGCGGACGGCGACGGCCGCGGTTGGTACCGCTGTTCGCCGCTGCCGGAGGTCTGTTCATCGGCGATGATCCCGGTGCTGCCCGTCGTCCCGCTGTGGGCCCCGTCGCCGCGGCCCGGAATCGGCACGACGGCGGCGGGGCCGCCCACGTAGAGTGGCCCCGCCATGACCACGACCTCCTCGAACCCCGATCCGTCTGCCCCGCACCCTGCCGAGCAGGCCCCTGGCCCCGGGCCGCGGATCACCTACCCGGGAGACCTGCCCGTCTCGCAGCGCCGCGAGGACATCCAGAAGGCGATCTCCGAGAACCAGGTCGTGGTCATCGCCGGCGCCACCGGCTCCGGCAAGACCACCCAGATCCCGAAGATGCTGCTCGAGCTCGGCTACGGGCAGGACGGCCGGATCATCGGCCACACCCAGCCGCGACGCATCGCCGCCCGCTCCGTCGCCCAGCGCATCGCGAGCGAGCTGGGGGAGAAGCTCGGCGAGGGGACCGTCGGCTACCAGGTCCGCTTCACGAAGGAGACCTCGCGCGGCACCCGGCTGAAGCTGATGACCGACGGCATCCTGCTGGCCGAGATCGGCCGGGACCGCCTCCTGAAGCGCTACGACGCGATCATCATCGACGAGGCCCACGAGCGCTCGCTGAACATCGACGTGATCCTCGGCTACCTCCGCCAGATCCTCCCGCAGCGCCCCGACCTCAAGGTCATCATCACCTCCGCCACGATCGACCCCGAGCGCTTCGCCGAGCACTTCGCCGCGACGCTCCCCTCGGGGGAGAGGGAGCCCGCCCCGATCATCGAGGTCTCCGGCCGCACCTATCCCGTGGAGATCCGCTACCGGCCCCTCCTGCTCGAGGCCGACGTCGACGAGGACGACGAGCTCGAGGACATCCACTCCATCGAGCGGGACCTCACCGAGGCCATCACCGACGCGGTCGACGAGCTCGCCGCCGAGGGCCCCGGCGACATGCTCGTCTTCCTCCCCGGCGAGCGGGAGATCCGCGAGATCTCCGACTCCCTCGAGAAGCACCTCGCGCGCGGAACCCGCGGCCGCTCGGCCCTGCCCGTCGAGGTTCTGCCCCTGTTCGGACGGCTCTCCGCCCAGGACCAGCAGAAGATCTTCTCCCCGCCGAAGGCCGGCACCTACCGCCGCATCATCCTGTCGACCAACGTCGCCGAGACCTCCCTGACCGTCCCCGGCATCACCTACGTCATCGACTCCGGGCTCGCGCGCATCTCCCGCTACTCCCAGCGCACCAAGGTGCAGCGCCTCCCCATCGAGCCGATCTCCCAGGCCAGCGCGAACCAGCGCTCCGGCCGCTCGGGCCGCACCGCCCCCGGCATCGCGATCCGCCTCTTCTCCGAGGAGGACTTCGAGGGCCGGCCCGAGTTCACCGAGCCGGAGATCCTGCGCACCTCCCTCGCCTCCGTCGTGCTGCTCATGACGAGCCTCGGCCTCGGCGACGTGGAGTCCTTCCCCTTCGTCGAGCCGCCGGCCTCCCGCGCGATCACCGACGGCGTGCGCCTGCTCGAGGAGCTCGGCGCGATCGAGCCCGACGAGCGCGCACCGGGCGGGCGCCGCCTCACCCGCGTCGGCCGCACCCTGGCCCGCTTCCCGCTGGACCCGCGCATGGCGCGGATGCTCATCGAGGCCGGCCGGCTCGGCGCGCTGCGCGAGGTGCTGATCATCGTCGCGGCCCTGTCCATCCAGGACCCGCGCGAACGGCCGCTGGGTCAGGAGCAGCAGGCCAAGGAGAAGCACAAGCGCTTCGAGGACGAGACCAGCGACTTCCTCTCCTTCCTCAACCTGTGGAACCACCTGCAGGAGCGGCGCGACGCGCTCTCCTCCAGCGCCTTCCGCCGCGAGGTGCGCGCCGAGCACCTCCACTACCTCCGCATCCGCGAGTGGTGGGACCTGCACGCCCAGCTGCGGGACATGGCCAAGGACGCCGGGCTCTCCCGCAACGACAACGACGCGAGCCCGCAGGCGATCCACCAGGCGCTGCTGGCGGGGCTGCTCAGCCATGTCGGCCTGCTGGACGACCGCACCCGTGAGTACTCCGGTGCCCGCGGCGCACGCTTCGCGCTGTGGCCCGGCTCGACGCTGGCGAAGAAGCGACCCGACTACGTCATGGTCGCCGAGCTCGTGGAGACCAGCCGGCTGTGGGGGCGCACCGCTGCCCGCATCGACCCCGCCTGGGCGGAGGAGACCGGTGCGCACGTCGTCAAGCGCTCCCACTCCGCCCCGCACTGGTCCTCCAAGCGCGCCTCCGCCATGGCGCACGAGAAGGTGACGCTGTACGGCGTGCCGCTGGTCGCCGACCGCGTCGTCGGCTACGGGCGCATCGACCCCGAGGCCGCGCGCGACATCTTCCTCCAGAACGCCCTGATCGAGGGGGACTGGCGCACCCGCCACCACTTCTTCCGCGACAACCGCGCCCTGATCGCCCGACTCGAGGAGCTCGAGGCGAAGACCCGACGCCGCGACCTGCTGATCTCCGACGAGCAGCTCTTCTCCTTCTACGACGCGCGGATCCCGAAGGACGTCGTCTCCGGCCGACACTTCGACACATGGTGGAAGAAGGCCCGCCACGAGACCCCGGACCTGCTCACCCTCACCGAGCAGGACCTGCTGGCCGCCGACGAGGAGGTCACCGAGGCGATCCGCTCCGACTTCCCCGACACCTGGGTGCAGGGCGACATCACCCTGCCGCTGAGCTACTCCTTCGGCGAGGTCGGGGCGAAGGGCGCCGACGGCGTGACCGCCACGATCCCCCTCGCGGTGCTGAACCGCCTCGCACCGCGCGGTTTCGACTGGCTCGTGCCCGGCATGCGCGAGGAGCTGGTCACCGAGCTGATCCGCTCCCTCCCGAAGCCGATCCGCCGCCACCTGGTTCCCGCCCCAGAACGGGCCAAGGCCGTCGCAGGGACCCTGCACGACGACGACCCCGACGGCGGTGAGGCGTTCGTCGAGGCGGTCGCCGACGAGCTCGTGGCCCTGCCCGGCGTGCCCGAGGACCTGCCGCTGTACGGCCCCGAGTTCGACCTGTCGAAGCTGCCCGCCCACCTGCGGATGCACTTCCGGGTCGTGGACGGCAAGGGCCGTGAGGTCGGCGCCGGCGATGACCTCGAGGCGCTGAAGCAGCGGCTGAAGAAGCGCGTGGACACGACCGTCTCGAACCAGTCCACCGAGATCGCGCGCACCGACCTGCCCAGCTTCCCCGCCGGCGGCGTGCCGGCCGTCCACGAGTCCACCGTCGGCGGTCTGAAGGTCACCGGCTACCCGTCCCTCGTCGCCCGGCGCGGCAAGGACGGGCGGCTCGAGCGGGTCGACCTCGCCGTTCTCGCCACGGCCGACGAGCAGGCCCTCGCCCACCGCGAGGGCGTCATCGCGCTGATCGACCGGGAGATCGGCACCGACCTCTCCCGCGTGCTGAACGCCCTGCCCAATCCCACCAAGCTCGCCGTCTCCGGCTCCGACTACGCCTCCACCGCCGCGCTCCTGGCCGACGCCTCCCGCGCCGCGACCGTGCACCTGGCGGGGCAGGCCCAGGTGCGCACCCGCGCGGAGTACGAGCAGCTGCTGGAGACCGTGCGGCAGCGGCACGACGAGCTCGCCGCCGGTGCCGTGAAGGACGCCGCCGCCGCGCTCGCCGTGAACGCGAAGCTGCAGCGCGAGCTGGGCCGGGCCACCTCCCTCGCGGTCCTCTCGCATCTCACGCAGATCCGCGAGCACGCAGCCTCCCTGCTCGGCGACGGGTTCATCTCCCGCACCGGGATCGCGCACCTCGGGGACCTCTCCCGCTACCTGCAGGCCGATCTGCACCGCCTGGAGAAGCTGCCGGAGAACCCGCGCAGGGACGAGCAGCTCGCCTGGCAGATCGGGGACCTCGAGCAGTACTGGGCCGCACAGAAGCAGAAGCTCTCCGCCCGTCGCCGCGCCGAGCCCGACGTGCAGGAGATCGACTGGCTGCTCGAGGAGCTGCGGGTGAGCCTGTTCGCGCAGACCCTCGGCACGGCGCAGACCGTCTCGGACAAGCGGATCCGCAAGGCGATCGCCGAGCTCTGCGCCTGAGCGCGTCGACCGTCCCCGCCGCTGCGCTCCGAGTGGTGACGGGTGCCTCCGCGCCGTGACCTCCGCGTGACCTGAGTCCCTCCCTGGGTGTCAGCGGGACGTTCTACGAAAGCTTTACCGAACGATCCTCACGGGCCGACGAGCCCGCTCCTCGCTCCGCGCCGAGTCGCGGTGACAGGCGTCCAGGAGAGGGCGCGACCGGGGGTGACGCCGCGCCGAGCTCAGTGCCACGGACTTCCATGGCGAGGTCATGTGCAGATCAAACCGCAGGTCGCAGCGCTGTCCGGGAGCGTCTGGTGCCCTTCACAGGATCCGGGATGCCTCGTTACGTTGTCAGCGCCCCGCCCCGAGAGCTCGACGAGCCCGGAGCCCTCCGCACCGAAGGAACCCCGATGCCCGTCTCCCCGTCCGCCGCGCTTTCCCGCCGTCACCTGCTCCTCGCCGGTGCCGTGGGCTTCACCTCCCTCGCCGCGCTCGGCACCGTCGCGCCCGCCCGCGCCGAGGAGGTCTGGACCGAGGAGTTCATGACCCGTCCGGAGACCCGCGAGGGCTTCCTCCTGGACGCGATGGACGAGTGGCAGGTCGAGAACGCGAAGTTCATCATCGCGGTGATCAAGGGGCACGGCCTCGACGAGCAGGCCGCGACGATCACCCTCGCGACCGCGATCGTGGAGTCCTGGCTGCGCAACTACGAGCCCGCCGTCGACCTCGACTCCGGCGGCCTGTTCCAGCAGCGCCCCTCGATGGGCTGGGGCACCTACGACGAGGTGCGCCACAAGAAGCGCGCGATCGACGCCTTCCTGGGCCTGGGCGACCACTCCGAGGCCCCCGGCCTGCTGGACCTCGCCCCCGACTACCACGAGTGGGCGCCGGGCGAGGCCGCGCAGGCCGTGCAGATCTCCGCCCACCCCGAGCGCTACGCCGAGCAGATCCCCGCCGCGCAGACCCTCTGGGCCCGCTACGCCGGGGACGTCCCCGCGTACACCGACTGAGGCCCGTTCCAGCCGGCGGTCCTGGACCAGGAGCCGCCGGGGCGTGGGGGTCAGAGCCCGAGGGTGGAGTCCTCGCACGGCTCGGCGTCCACACGGATGTCCGTGATCCGCAGCTCGCCCTCGGCGGTCAGCCGCACCCGTGCACCGTGCTCGCCGTCGGCCTCCAGCCAGGTGACGGCGCCGCTGCGTCGTTCGCGGCCCAGCGACGAGAAGCCGTGCTCCTCGAGGACGGGGTCGAGCGCCTCCCGCCAGGGATCCCAGTCCATGCCCTGTCCGGGCACGGGATAGAGATTGCCGTCGGCCTGCCAGACCCCCGCCCGGTAGCGGCAGTCCTCGGCGCCGGGCTCGAGGATCTCCTGCCCGCGCCGCTCCCAGTTCATCGCGTGCACCGAGGTCGTGGCGGCGAGGAGGTCCTCGGCCACCGCCTCGTAGGTCGCGACCGCCTCCGACGGGGGAAGGGAGCGCCGCTGCCGCAGCCGGCCAGCAGGACGGTCGCGAGAGCGAGGGTCACCGCCCGTCGGGGAGCCGCGACGACGCCGAGCCGTGAGCGGCGCATGTGCTGTTCACTCATCAGAGTCCTCTTCCGCCTGCGGTTCCAGGTTCAACGGCGTGACCTCGAGCAGAACTCCCCCTCCTCGGAACGGCCGCCGCCGCACCCTCCGGGCAGCCGTCCTGACCTGCGGGTCGCGCGGTCGATCCGAGCAGGTCGAGCGCGTTAGGCTGTGTCCCATGTCACCGATGCCATCCGTCAGCTATTCCATCACCGTCCGTCTGGAGTTCGCGGCGCGCTCCGCAGCGGTCAGCGACATCACCGGCCGCATCGAGCAGCACGGGGCGACGGTCACCGCGCTCGACGTCTCCGCCTCCGGGCCCGAGCGCATGCGGGCGGACATCACGGTGCTCACCAGCGGCCACGATCACGCGATGGAGGTCGTCGAGTCGCTCAAGGAGCTCGAGGGCGTCGAGCTCGGCAAGGTCTCGGACCGCACTTTCCTCGCCCACCTGGGCGGCAAGCTGACGGTCGAGTCGAAGCTCCCGATCCGCCACCGCGACGACCTCTCGATGATCTACACCCCGGGCGTGGCACGCGTGGTCAAGGCGATCGCCGAGAACCCAGAGGACGCGCGCCGCCTGACCATCAAGCGCAACACCGTCGCCGTCGTCTCCGACGGCTCCGCGATCCTGGGCCTGGGCGACCTCGGGCCGCTCGCCGCGATGCCGGTGATGGAGGGCAAGGCCGCCCTGTTCAAGCGCTTCGCGAACATCGACGCGTTCCCGATCTGCCTGGACGCCCACTCGGTCGACGACATCGTCGCCCACGTCAAGGCGGTCGCGCCCGTCTTCGCCGGCATCAACCTCGAGGACATCTCCGCCCCGCGCTGCTTCGAGATCGAGGACCGCCTGCGCGCCGAGCTCGACATCCCCGTCTTCCACGACGACCAGCACGGCACCGCGATCGTGGTCGTCGCCGCGCTGCGCAACGCCCTGCGCGTGGTGGAAAAGGACATCTCCACCGCCCGGATCGTGCTCTCCGGCGCCGGCGCCGCGGGCACCGCGATCCTGCGCCTGCTGCGCGCGGCAGGTGCGCGCGACATCATCGTCACCGACATCGACGGCATCATCCACGAGAACCGCGAGAAGCTCGAGGGGCGCCTGCCCTGGATCGCCGAGGTCACGAACCCGCGCCAGCTCACCGGCACCCTGCAGGACGCGGTCGCAGGCGCCGACGTGTTCATCGGCGTCAGCGCCGGGAACATCCTCTCCGCCGAGGACGTCGCGACGATGGCGGACCGCGCCGTCGTCTTCGCGATGGCGAACCCCACCCCGGAGATCGACCCCGCCGAGGCGGTCAAGCACGCCGAGGTCGTCGCCACCGGGCGCAGCGACTTCGCCAACCAGATCAACAACGTCCTCGCCTTCCCCGGCGTGTTCCGCGGGCTGCTGGACGCCCACGCCACCCGGGTCAGCGACCGTATGCTGCTGGCCGCGGCGAACGCCCTCGCCGACGTGGTCAGCGCCGAGGAGCTCAACCCCACCTACATCGTCCCCAGCGTCTTCCACGACGGGGTGACCAAGGCGGTCGCGAGCGCGGTCGAGCAGGTCGCCCGCGAGGAGGCCGGCACCATCGACACGATCACCGGGACGATGACGGCGGTCTACGCCGACGAGATCACGCTGAACGGCTGACCCCGCCGCGCCGCTGGGGCCGTGGCGGCCCCGGCGGCGTCGGACCGGTGCGCTCGCGGGCCGGGAGCGGCCCGTCGGGCGGCCGCTCGGATCCATGGCAGCTCGGATCCAGGGCCGCTCAGCGCTGCGGCTGCTCGAGCGGCGGGGCCGACGGCTCCACCTCGCGCTCGGCGGCGGCGCGGCGCAGCATCCGCTCGCCGGCCCACAGCCCGAGGCCGAGCGCGATGCCGACCACGTCGAAGAGGACGTCCACCGGGTCGCCGGAGCGGCCCGGGATCGCGATGTGCTGGACGAGCTCGACCACCAGGGCGTGGACCAGCGCGGCCACCACGACCCAGCCGATCGGGAAGCGCCGCGCGGGGGCGAGGACGCGTCCGGCGGTGAACACGGTGGCCGCGAAGAGGAGCAGGTGCACGGCCTTGTCCAGCCCCGGCAGGCCGATCCCGCCCGGGGACAGCGGCAGGAAGAAGCCGATGTTGAGCACCAGCGCGAGGCCGAGCAGGCCGGTCCGCCACGGCACGGAGCCGCCGACCCGCACGATCTCGACGGGGATCCTCCGGAAGAACTCGGCCACGCCATCCATGGGCCCAGTGTCCCAGGCCCGTGTCCTGTCCTCGCGGAGGCGGGGCCGCTAGGCTTCGACGAGCACGCCCGCGACCGAGGCAGAAAGCGAGGGAGGCTGTCATGACCTCCATGTCCTCCAAGTCCGATCCGTCCCGCATGGACCCCTACTCCGACGACCCGGGAGCCGCGCCCACCGCCGTCCTGGACCGTCAGGTGCAGGAGCAGGAGCAGACCACCGACGACGGCGACCACGACCGGTTCGCGCACTACGTACGCAAGGACAAGATCACCCAGGCCGCGCTCGGCGGCACGCCCGTGATCGCGCTGTGCGGCAAGGTGTGGGTGCCCGGCCGCGACCCCGAGAAGTACCCGGTGTGCCCGGAGTGCAAGGAGATCTACGAGGGGATCCGCGAGCCGAACGACGGCGGCGACGGCACAGGAGGCAAGGGAGGCTCCGGCCGCGGCGGAGGTGGCTTCCGCGGCTTCTTCGGCGGTCGCCGCTGAGCCCCTGCCCTGCAGGAACCCGCCGCGAGGGCGGTGCCGCCGAGAGGCGGCGCCGCCCTCGCGGCGCCCCCGCGGACTTCCTCACATCGGGCAGGTGGGCGGGTCGTCGGTCCCCGGCGGTACGGTGGTCCACGCCGTGAACACCACTCCCTCCCTCTTCTCCCAGAGCGACCCCCGCCAGCCCTCCGAGGCGGCGGCGAGGACGCTCCCCGTCGCCTACCCCGAGCGCGCCGCCTGGGGCACCGTCCCCAAGCTGCGCGCCTGGCAGGCCGAGGCCCTCGAGATGTACCGCACCCGGGCGCCGAAGGACTTCCTGGCCGTCGCGACCCCGGGCGCCGGCAAGACGACCTTCGCGCTGCAGATCGCGGCGGGTCTGCTCTCCGAGGGGACCGTCCGACGGGTCACCGTCGTCGCCCCGACGGAGCACCTGAAGACCCAGTGGGCCGACGCCGCCGCGCGCGTGGGCATCTCCCTGGACCCGAACTTCTCCAACTCCCAGGGCGCGCACGGCAGCCACTACCAGGGCGTCGCGGTGACCTACGCCCAGATCGGCATGCACCCGGCGCTGCACCGCGCCCGCACCGAGGCGGACCGCACCCTGGTGATCCTCGACGAGATCCACCACGCCGGCGACTCCCGGACCTGGGGCGACGGGGTGCGCGAGGCCTTCGACCCCGCCACGCGGCGCCTGGCCCTGACCGGCACGCCGTTCCGCTCGGACGACTCCGAGATCCCCTTCGTCACCTACGAGGAGGACGCGGAGGGCTTCGCGCGCTCGAAGGCGGACTACACCTACGGCTACGGCGAGGCGCTGCGCGATCACGTCGTGCGTCCGGTGCTGTTCATGACCTACTCCGGGCGCATGCACTGGCGCACGAAGACGGGCGACGAGGTCTCCGCCCAGCTCGGCGCGCTGGAGACCAAGGACATCACCCAGCAGGCCTGGCGCACCGCCCTGGACCCCAAGGGGGAGTGGATCCAGTCCGTGCTCTCGGCCGCGGACCGGCGCCTGACCGAGGTGCGCCGCCATGTGCCCGACGCGGGCGGACTCGTCATCGCCACCGACCAGAAGGCCGCCCGCGCCTACGCCGCGACCCTCCACGACCTCACCGGGCAGGCGCCCACCGTGGTGCTCTCGGACGACGAGGGCGCCGGCAAGCGGATCGAGGACTTCTCGGCCTCCGACGACCGCTGGATGGTCGCGGTGCGCATGGTGTCCGAGGGCGTGGACGTGCCGCGCCTGTCCGTCGGCGTCTACGCCACCTCGACCTCCACCCCGATGTTCTTCGCCCAGGCCGTGGGCCGCTTCGTGCGCTCGCGGACCCGCGGCGAGACCGCGAGCGTCTTCCTGCCCACCGTCCCGATCCTGATGGCGCACGCCGCCGCGATGGAGGAGGAGCGCGACCACGTCCTGGACCGTCGGCCGAAGACGGGCGATGAGGAGACCGGGCTCGACGAGTCGCTGATCGAGCAGGCCAACCGGCCCGAGCAGGCCAGCGACCAGCTCGAGATGAGCTTCGAGGCGCTCGAGTCGGAGGCCTCCTTCGACCGGGTCCTGTTCGACGGCGGCGAGTACGGCGCCGGCGGCATGATCGGCTCGGAGGACGAGCAGGAGTTCCTCGGCATCCCCGGGCTGCTGGACGCCGATCAGATGCGGGTCGTGCTCCAGCAGCATCAGGCCCAGCAGCAGGCCCGACGCCAGAAGAGCGGTGCGGACCAGCAGCCGACGACCCCCGGCGTGGTCGACCACCGCCGCCTCATGGACCTGCGCAAGGAGCTCAGCTCCCTGGTCTCGGCGTGGGCGAAGAAGTCCGGCACCCCGCATGGCTCGGTCCACAACACGCTGCGCTCGCGCAGCGGCGGGCCCGCCGTCGCGCAGGCCAGCGCCGAGCAGATCGAGGAGCGGATCTCGATCGTGCGCGGCTGGTTCGTCGGCCGCCGCTGAGCGACGCGGCCGCGGCCGCGTGACGCCGCCCCGCCCGCATCGAACGGGCCGATGGTCAGGTCCTGGCGTGTGGCGTGCCACTACGGCGATATAGGCGTACGGGAACGCCACACGCCAGCAGTCGACCATGAACGGACGTCACGCCTGCGCCCTGAGCACAGCACGAAGGTGGGCCCAGCACAGCGCGCGGGCAGACCCAGCACAGCGCGCGGGCGGCCTCAGCGCAGGACGCGGGCGGCCTCCGCGCCGTCGGTGAGGGTCGGGATCGCGATCTCGCCGTCGGGCCCGTCGTCGGCCGAGAGGCCCAGCTCCGCGAGGGAGGCGGCGTGGCGCTCGCGGGCGGCCTCGAGCCGTGCGGGGGCGCGCTTCGGGGCGACGTCCTCGCCGGCCTCGATCAGCGGCACCTGCAGCGGACGCAGTGAGGTGCGGGCCCAGTCAGGGTTGGACGTGCCGGAGATCAGCTCCGCCGTCAGCTCCCGCTCGAACTCCGCGACCTCCGCCTCGCCCGGGAGCACCAGCTCCGCCCGGGCCTGCCCGCCGACGACCATCCGGTACGCGGCCTTGCCCGCCCCGAGGGTCGCCTTGTCATGCGATCGCTTGCCGACCGGGTGCATCTGCCCGTCGGCGCCCTCGCGCTCGACGAGCTTGTACACGAAGCCGGGGGCCGGGTGCCCGCCGCCGGTCACCAGGCGGGTGCCGATCCCGTAGCCGTCCAGCGGCTCGTCCTTCAGCTCCTCGACCCGGTGCTCGTCGAGGTCGCCGGTGGCGGTGATGCGCGTGGAGGTCGCGCCGAGCGAGTCCAGCAGCTCCCGCACGCGTCCGGCCTGCTCGGCCAGGTCGCCGGAGTCCAGCCGCACCGCCCCGAGCCCGGGGCCGGCGATCTCCACCGCGGTGCGCACCGCGGACTCCACGTCGTAGGTGTCCACCAGCACGGTGGTGCCGGCGCCCTGGGCGGTGAGCTGGGCGCGGAAGGCGTCCTCCTCGCTGTCGAACAGCAGCGTGAAGGCGTGCGCGGAGGTGCCCGCGGCGGGGATGCGGTAGTGCGCGCCCGCGGCGAGGTTCGAGGTGGAGGCGAAGCCGACCAGGTACGCGGCGCGGGCCGCGGCGATCGCGGCGTCCTCGTGCACGCGCCGTCCGCCCATCTCGATCAGGGGACGGCCCCGCGCGGCGGTGACCATGCGCGAGCCGACGGAGGCGACGCCGCTGTCGTGGTTCAGGATCGAGAGCACGACAGTCTCCAGCATCACCGCGTTCTCGAAGGTCCCCTCGATCCGCAGCACGGGCGAGTTCGGGAAGAACAGCTCGCCCTCCTGGTACCCGAAGACGTCGCCAGTGAACTCGTACTGCGCGAGATGGTCGAGGGTGTCCTCCCGCAGCGCGCCGGTGGAGGCGAGGTAGCGCAGGTCCGCGTCGTCGAAGCGGAAGTCCGCGATCGCGTCGAGCACGCGGCCGGTGCCGGCGAGCACGCCGTAGCGGCGCCCGGCGGGCAGGGAGCGGGTGAACACCTCGAAGACGCAGCGGCGGGAGGCGGTCCCCGCACCCCGGGCCGCCTCCAGCATCGTCAGCTCGTAGAGGTCGGTGAGCAGGGCGGAAGTCACGATGTCCACCGTAGTGCGTGGCGGGCGGGCAGGGGAGGCGGCGCGCCCCGTAGACTCGGTGCGCCGCTCACCCGGTGCCCCGGGCAGCGGCGAGACTCAGGAGGGATGTGCATGCCGGTCGATCTGCCGCGGGCGGAACCGCGGACGCGGACCCGCACCGATGCCGCGACGGAAGAGCGCACGACGCTCGAGACCGAGGGCCCCTGGTGCACCGTGGTCTGGAACGACCCGGTGAACCTCATGAGCTACGTCGTGTTCGTCTTCCGCCGCTACTTCGGGTACTCCCGCGTGGTCGCCGAGCAGCTGATGATGCAGGTCCATGAGGAGGGCCGCGCGATCGTCTCCCGCGGCTCGCGCGAGAAGGCGGAGACCGACGTGCAGGCCATGCACTCCTTCGGACTGCAGTCCACGATCGAGAAGGCGGGGGAGGGCTGATGGCGCATGCGTTCCGTCGTCGACCCGACGGCTCCCTCGCCTGCCGCCTCGACGGCGAGGAGAAGGCGATCATCGCCCAGGTCGCCCAGGAGACCGCGGACCTGATCCGCGGGGACCTCGGCATCGATCAGGGCGGGGACGCGCTGCGCCGCGCCGCCGAGAGCGAGGACCCGCTGCGCCGGCTCGAGGCCGAGTTCGCGGGTCGCGAGGCGCGCACCCCCTCGGACTCCGCCGTGCGGCGCCTGTTCCCCGCCGCATCGGAGGACCCGGCGCTCGCCGAGGAGTACCGACGCCTGGGCCAGCGCGATCTGGCCGACGCGAAGCTCGCCGACCTCCGCCGCGTGATGAGGATCCTCGACGCGACCGGGGGAGGGCACAGCGAGGTGGTCCTGGACGAGGACGAGGCGATGTCGATGCTGCGCGCCCTGAACGACGTGCGGATCGTGCTCGCCGACCGGCTCGGCCTGCAGCGCGACGGCGACTTCGACACCGTCCGGATGCTCCAGCAGATCGGCGAGCGGGTCGAGGGCGCGGACTCCACCGGCGACGAGGAGCACGTCGGCTCCGACATCGTCATCGCCGTGTACGAGCTGCTGAGCTGGCTCCAGGAGAGCCTGCTGCGAGCCCTGGACTGACGGGTCGTCCGGTCGCGTGGCGGGTGTGGACGAACTGTGAAACGGCACGCAGTGAGCGCGCCGTCACTGCCCTGGACACCTGTCCGCACTAGCCTTGCCGGGATGAACAACGCGCCGATCGGGATCTTCGACTCCGGGGTGGGCGGCCTGACGGTCGCCCGCGCCGTGCTGGATCAGCTGCCGCAGGAGGAGCTGCTCTACATCGGCGACACCGAGCACGGGCCCTACGGCCCCCGCCCGATCGCCGAGGTGCGCTCCCTCGCGCTGGAGATCATGGACCATCTCGTCGAGCACGGCGTGAAGATGCTCGTGATCGCCTGCAACACCGCGTCGGCCGCCGTGCTGCGCGATGCGCGCGAACGCTACGACGTGCCGGTCATCGAGGTGATCCAGCCGGCCGTGCGCCGCGCCGTCGCCGCGACCCGCAACGGGAGGGTCGGAGTGATCGCCACCCAGGGCACCGTCACCTCCCGCGCCTACGAGGACGCCTTCGCCGCGGCCCCGCAGCTCGACCTGATCACCCAGGCCTGCCCCCGCTTCGTCGAGTTCGTCGAGAACGGCGTGGTCAGCGGGCGCGAGGTGCTCGAGGTGGCCGAGGAGTACCTCGCCCCGGTGCGCGAGGCGGGCGTGGACACGCTCGTGCTCGGCTGCACCCACTACCCGATGCTCGCCGGTCCCATCAGCTACCTGATGGGCCCGGACGTCACCCTCGTCTCCTCCGCGGAGGAGACGGCGCTGGACGTGTTCCGCCAGCTGCACGCCGCGGACGCCCTGCGCGAGACCGACCGCTCCCCGCGGCACGTCTTCTCCCAGACCGCCGAGGGCCGCGGCAGCGAGCAGTTCGCGCTGCTCTCGCGCCGCTTCCTCGGCCCCACTCTGGACATGACCGGCTCCCTGCCGGTGGTGAGCGCATGAGGGTCCACGTCATCGGCTGCTCCGGCAGCTTCGCCGGTCCCGAGGGCGCCGCCTCCAGCTACCTCCTCGAGCACGAGGACGAGGCGGGGCGCACCTGGTGGGTGCTGATGGACCTCGGCTCCGGCGCCTTCGGGCCGCTGCAGAGCGTGATCGACCCCGCCGATCTCGACGCGGTGATCATCTCCCACCTCCACCCCGACCACTATCTCGACCTCACCGGTCTCGAGGTGTTCTGGGCCTACCACTCCCGCACGGACCTGGGCCAGCTGTCGATCCACGCCCCGGCCCCGCTGCCGGACCGGCTCTCTGCGGTGCTCAGCCGCGAGGGGAACGTGCCCGACGGCGTGACCTGCTCCCCGTTCGAGCACCACCCGCTCTCCGACGGGCACCGCTTCACGATCGGGCCCTTCTCGATCGAGACCCGCGCCGTGCAGCACCCGGTGGAGGCCTACGGCTTCCGCATCACCGCGGGTGACGCCGTCCTCGCCTACTCCGGCGACACCGACGAGTGCGAGGCGCTGGACGACCTGGCACGCCGCGCGGACCTGTTCCTGTGCGAGGCCGGCTACATCGAGGGCCGCGACGACCGCTTCACCGGCGTGCACCTGACCGGGCGCCGCGCCGGGGAGACCGCCGCCCGCGCCGGGGTGGGCCATCTCGCGCTCACCCACATCCCGGCCTGGACCGATCCGGCGATCCCGCTCGCGGAGGCGCAGGAGGTCCACTCGGGACCGATCACGATGGTCCGCCCGGCCGATATCCTCGAGGTGACCGCCTGACCCACCCCTGAGGAGGCAGCTCCCGTGAGCCCCCAGACCGAGACCTTCGTCGGCGACCGCGTCGACGGCCGCACCCCCGACCAGCTGCGGGAGGTGCGCATCACCCGGGGCTGGCAGGACCAGGCCGAGGGCAGCGCGCTGATCGAGTTCGGCCGCACCCGTGTGCTGTGCACCGCGTCCTTCACCGAGGGCGTGCCGCGGTGGAAGAAGGGATCCGGCTCCGGCTGGGTCACCGCCGAGTACGCGATGCTGCCGCGGGCCACGAACACCCGCTCCCCGCGCGAGAGCGTGAAGGGGAAGATCGGCGGACGCACCCACGAGATCTCCCGCCTCATCGGCCGCTCCCTGCGCGCCGTGATCGACCTCGACGCCCTCGGCGAGAACACCATCCAGCTGGACTGCGATGTGCTCCAGGCCGACGGCGGCACCCGCACCGCCGCGATCACCGGCGCCTACGTGGCGCTCGCCGACGCGGTCTCCTGGGCGAAGCGCCACACCGACCTGCCGGCCGCGTCCGAGGTGCTCACCGACACGGTCAGCGCCATCAGCGTCGGCATCGTCGAGGGACGGCCGCTGCTGGACCTCGAGTACCGCGAGGACGTCACCGCCGACACCGACATGAACGTCGTGGTCACCGGCACCGGAGGCTTCGTCGAGGTGCAGGGCACCGCCGAGGGCACCCCCTTCGACCGTGCCGAGCTCGGCACCCTGCTGGACCTCGCGACCACCGGTTGCGCACGCCTGGCCGAGATCCAGCGCGACGTCCTGGCCGAGCAGGCATGAGCGCCGCATCCGGCCCCGCGGCCGACGGGGGTTCTGCCCCGGCCCACGGCGCCGCGCGCGGCTATGACGTCCCGTCGGCAGGCGAGGCCGCACCCGGTGGCGCTGACCCGTCGGCCGATGGCACCGCCTCAGGACCCGTCCCCGCCGAGGCGCGGGTCATCCTCGCCTCCCACAACGCGAAGAAGCTCCGCGAGCTGCAGCGGATCCTCGCCGCGGCCGTGCCCGGCCTCGCCCCTGAGCAGGTGATCTCCTCCGCCGGGATCGCGCTGCCCGATGTGGTCGAGGACGAGGTGAGCTTCGAGGGGAACGCCCTGCTGAAGGCCCGCTCCGCCGCGTCGGCGACCGGGCTGCTCGCCGTCGCCGACGACTCCGGCCTGGCCGTCGACGTGCTCGGCGGCGCCCCGGGGATCTTCTCGGCCCGTTGGTCGGGCCGTCACGGCGACGACGAGGCGAACAACGACCTGCTGCTCGCCCAGCTCTCCGACGTGCCCGACGCGCATCGCGGCGCCCGCTTCGTCTGCGCGGCGGCGCTCGTCGGCCCGGACGGCGTCGAGCACGTCGAGCGCGGCGAGATGACCGGCGTGCTGCTGCGGGAGCGACGCGGCGAGGGCGGCTTCGGCTACGACCCGCTGTTCCTGCCCGACGGGGAGGAGCTCACCTCCGCGGAGCTCACCGCCGAGGCGAAGGACGCGATCTCCCACCGCGGGAAGGCGTTCCGCGCGATCGCCCCGCACGTCGCCCGCCTCCTGGGCTGAGCTCCGGGCCCCGGCCCGGCCGGCACCGGCCCCACCCTGGCCGGCCCACCCGGCCCCGACCGCCCTGGCCGACACCGAGCGCTGCATCTGGACCGCCACCACTGCCTGATGGCGGTCCAGCAGCGCTCGGTGTCTTCACGGCGATGCCACAGCGGGGCTGAGCCGGGTCCCAGGACGGGCGCTGCTCAGCCGATGCCGCTCAGGCGGCGCCCATGTACGCGAGCGCCCGGCGCACCAGCAGGTCGCGGCCGCCGTCCATCTCGTGGAGCGGGGAGGAGTCACCGAGCAGCTCGTCCACCCCGAACCAGGACAGCTCCAGGGCGTCCTCCTGCGGGGCGGTCTCCCCGTCGATCGGGACCACGTAGGCCAGCGAGATCGCGTGCTGGCGCGGGTCGTGGAAGGGGGAGACGCCGGGCGTGGGGAAGTACTCCGCGACCGTGAACGGGACGGGGGAGACGGGGACGCGCGGCATCGCCATCGGCCCGAGGTCCTTCTCGACGTGCCGGGCGATCGCCTCGCGCAGCGTCTCGTGGATCAGCACCCGTCCGGAGACGATCGCACGCACGATCTGGCCGGCGCCCGAGGCGCGCAGCAGCAGCCCCACCTCGGCAACGGCGCCGTCCACGTCAGTGCGCACGGGCACCACATCGACGTAGGTGATCGGCAGGTGACGGCGCAGGTCGGAGACGCGCTCCGGATCGAACCAGGAGCCCTCGGAGTCCACGGCGGTACGGCTGCTCATGCGTTCCCTCCCGGGATCGGTGCGGTGGTGGCGGCGGCGCCCGTGGCGCCGGCGGTGGTGCGGGGCGCGAGCTGCGCCTTGTCGACGATGAAGCGGGGGTTCTGCGCCCGGGTGGGCACCTCGACGGCGTGGTCGACCTGTTCGCCGGCGATCATCCGCACCCGCCAGGTGGTGCCCTCGAGCTCGATCAGCGACAGCGTCGCGTTCGGGATGGAGGGCAGGGGGCGCTCGATGATGCCCGAGAGCAGGAAGCGGATCAGGGTGCCGTGCGCGACCAGCAGCACCTTTTGGCCGGGGTAGCGGGTCTCGAGGTCCTCGAGCGCGTCGTAGCCGCGGTCGGCGACGGCCTGATGGTCCTCGCGGCCCGGGAACGAACGGCCCGGATAGCGGGCCTCCATCTCCTCGACGGGCTGTCCCTCGGCCGCGCCCCAGTCGATCTCGACCAGACGCGGCTCCGTGCCGCCGAAGGGGATGCCGTGGTCCTCGCCGATGATGCGGCCGGTCTGCTCGGCGCGCTGCAGCGGCGAGGTGATGACCACGTCCCAGTCCACGGCGGGCAGACGGTCGAAGGCGGCGTGGGCCTGCGCGATCCCCGTGTCGTTCAGCGGGATGTCCGAGGACCCCTGGAAGAGGTTCTGCAGGTTGAAGTCCGTCTGCCCGTGGCGGACGAGCCCGAACAGGGTCATGGAGCGCTCTCCTCGATCTCGAGCCGTGTGCGGTCGTCTGCGCGGCCGCCGCCTCCGCGGCCGCCGCATGCGTGCGCGAGAAGGGACTCGAACCCTCACGCCCTCGGGCACTGGAACCTAAATCCAGCGCGTCTGCCAATTCCGCCACTCGCGCGCCGGGCCAGCCTAGCGGGCGCGTCGCGGTGCGCCCGAACCTCCTCGTCGACGTGCTCCGGTAGGCTCGGACGGTCGGAGGCGCACGACCCGGCCGGCCCCGCGCGCCCCACCCGTCACGGACACCGATCCCCGACCCACTCAGGAGTTCCCCATGAGCGCCCTCGCAGGCAAGACCGCCGTCGTCACCGGATCCTCGCGAGGGGTCGGTGCGGCCACCGCGAAGCTGCTCGCCGCCGAGGGCGCGAACGTCGTCATCAACTACCGCCAGAAGGCGCCCCGGGCGAACAAGGTCGTCGCAGAGATCGAGGCCGCGGGTGGGAAGGCCGTCGCCGTGGGCGCGGACCTCACCACGGCCGAGGGCCTCGAGGCGCTCATGTCCGCCGCGATCGAGAGCTTCGGCGGTCTCGACCTGCTGGTGCTGAACGCGTCCGGCGGCATGGAGAAGGACCTCGGCGAGGACTACGCCATGCGCCTGAACCGCGATGCGCAGGTCGCCGCGCTCGAGGCCGGCCTCGCGCACCTGCCCGCGGGCGGTCGCGTCGTGTTCGTGACCAGCCACCAGGCGCACTTCATCGACGACGTCGAGACCATGCCCGAGTACGAGCAGGTCGCCCGCTCCAAGCGCGCCGGCGAGACCGCCCTGACCGAGCGCCTCCCGGAGATGCGCGACAAGGGCGTCACCTTCGTCGTCGTCTCGGGCGACATGATCGAGGGCACCGTCACCGCGACGCTGCTGGACCGCGCCCGCCCCGGCGCGCTGGAGCAGCGCCGCGAGGCGGCCGGGAAGCTGTACTCGGTCGAGGAGTTCGCGGCCGAGGTCGCGAAGATGGCGACGGCCGACGTGGAGACCGGGCACGTGGAGCTCGTCGGCGGCGCCGACGACTTCCTGGCCCGCACCCAGGGCTGATCGTCCGACCCGTACCCTCGATCACGATACGATCTGCACAGCAGACCCTGATCAACCCGGAGGCAGTGGTGGCAGACAAGAAGAGCCTGGACGACATGCGCGACGAGGCCTATCGGCGTCAGGACAACCTCGCGTCCGACATCGATGAGCTGATCGACCGCGTGAACCCGAAGAACGCCGTGACCCGCTGGAAGAACGAGCTGGTCGGCTCGGTCAAGGGTTTTTCGGCCGCCGGTGACGGGAAGTCCGACTCGACCCTTCCTGTGGTCGTGGGCGGCGTCATCGGCGTGGTCGTGCTCGGCGCGGGCATCGCGGTGCTGGTCGCCCGCTCGCGTCGCGAGCCGACGCGAGGCGAGAAGGTCGCCGCGGCCATGAAGGACGCGCGACGCAGCACCGAGCGCTCCGCGAAGAAGGCCGCGAAGTCCGTGAAGAAGTCCTCCCTGCCCCGCGCGAAACAGGCGGAGAAGCAGGCCGCCGAGCTCGGCGCGATCCTGCAGGAGGCCGCGAAGCGGGCCGAGAAGAAGGTCGCCGCCGCCGGCAGCTGACACCCGTCCGAGAGGCATCGACGGCGCCCCGGACCCCGAGCGGGTCCGGGGCGCCGTCGCATCCGCGCTCGCTCGGACCGGCCGGTCGGGGCTCAGTCCACCTGACCGTCGAGGTAGAGCCACATCCCGTCCTCGCGCACGAAGCGGGAGAGCTCGTGCTGCACGGACCGGCCGTGGGGCCCCTTCGAGATCGCAGTGAACTCCACCGTCCCCGCATCGTCGAAGGGCCCGCCGGCCGAGGCCCGGTGGATCTCCAGCCGCAGCCAGCGCACCTCCTCGGCGAGCGAGGCGGCGAGATCCTCCCGCGAGGGGGCGGTGGTGGGGTGCCAGCTGCGCAGCAGGTGCTCCAGGTCCCGCACGGCGAAGGCGGTGTACCGCGAGCGCATCAGCGCCTCGGCGGTCGGGGCGCGACGTTCGCGGCGCAGCACGGGCCCGCAGCAGGCGCCGAGCACGTCACCGCTTCCGCAGGGGCAGCGGGCGTCGTCGGGCAGGGGAGCGGGGGAGTCGGCCATGGTCCCAGTATTGCGGTCGGACCTGGCAGGATCGCCCCATGACCGATCGTGATCCCGACAGCCCCGCCACCGGCACCGACGACGGGCCCGGCGCTGCCGGCCCGGCCGCACTCCCTGACGGTTACCGCCTGGAGCACGCCGCTCCGAGGATCGAGGAGTACGTCCGTCTGCGCGAGATGGCGGGGCTCAGCCCCCGCACCCCGGAGCAGGCGGTCGGCGCGCTCGAGAACAGCTGGGCCTGGACCACGATCCGCACCGCCGACGGCGGCCTCGCCGCGATGGGTCGCACCCTCGGCGACGGCACCTGGTACTTCCACCTCGCCGACATCGCCACCGCCCCCGACCATCAGCGCCGCGGCCTCGGACGCGCCGTGATGGAGGACCTCATCGACCGGATCGAGCGGGCCGCGCCCCCGCACCCGTACATCACCCTGCTCGCCGATCCGCCGGGACAGCGCCTCTACCGCTCCCTCGGCTTCATCGACTCGGACCCGAGCCTCGGCATGCGCCTGCCCCGCTGAGCGCCGCGCAGGTTCCCTATCCTGGATTGATGAAGTCCTTCGAGATCGACGAGAACGACCCCCGCACCCCGCTCGAGCGGATGCTCGCGGGGGACTGGTACCGCGCCGACGACCCCGAGATCCAGGCCGCGTTCCGCCACGCGCTGGAGGAGTCCGACCGCTTCGGCCGCGAGTACCCCGCCGACCCCGACGGGGCGCAGGAGATCCTCCGTGAGCTGCTGGGGACCTTCGGCGAGGGCGCGCACGTGCGCGCGCCGCTGCAGGTGGACTACGGCAGCCGTCTCCATATCGGGGAGGGCACCTTCGTGAACTTCGGGCTGACGGCCCTGGACGTCGTGGACATCCGCATCGGCCGCAGGTGCCAGCTCGGCCCGAACATCCAGCTGCTCACCCCGATCCACCCGCTGGAGCCCGGGCCGCGCCGGGACGGCTGGGAGGCGGCGGAGCCGATCACCATCGGCGACAACGTCTGGATCGGCGGCGGAGCGATCATCATGCCGGGCGTGACCATCGGCGAGGACTCCGTGATCGGGGCGGGGTCCGTGGTCACCCGCGACATCCCGGCGCGCAGCCTCGCCGTCGGCAGCCCCGCGAAGGTGATCCGCGAGCTCTGAGCGGTCGGTCCGGTCGGCGTCGGCGACGGTGCGATCAGGCGCCGGTCGGCGGGAGGATCAGGCGTTGGTCGGCAGCGCGATCGCACTCCTGCCCACGCGCTCCTGCCGACGACCGCGCAGCTCAGCGGCGCGACCAGCCCTTCGTGGACGGGCCCACCGTCGGCCTCCATCCGGTCTCGGACATGAACCGCACCGAGGAGACGCGCAGCGAGCGCCGCTGCACCTCGAGCCGGGTGCCGACGATCGCCTGCGTGATCTCGGGGTAGAACTTCGCCGGCGTCTCGACCCCGGCCTCCATCGCGAGGTCCTTCGCCCAGCGGCCGCGGGTGATCGGCTCACCGCCGACGTTGTAGAAGCCGCTGTCGGCGCGCAGCGCGGCGACGAAGGCGAGGCCCGCATCGCTGTGGTGGAGCAGGGTGATGTAGTTCTCCGGCTTGCCCAGCAGGATCGGGTCGCCCTCGCGGGTGGCCTTCAGCGCATGGGTGGTCTGCGGGTCGCGGCCGAACAGCTGTCCGAGGCGCAGGACCACGGCGCTGCGGCCGGAGGTCGCGAAGTCCACCGCCGCCCGCATCTCCCGCACGCGGGGGCGGAACGCCTGGTTGCGCACGGACAGCGGCTGGTCCTCGGTGATCCAGTCGGTGCCGTTGTCCGGGTAGAGGAAGACGGAGGACTCCTGGATCAGCTTGCGCACCCCGGCCTCGGCGGCGGCCTTCGCGATCGCGACCGAGGCCTCGAGATGGAGGCGATCGTCCTCGCGCCAGGCGAGCGGGCGCAGGCCCGACATGCCGACCGGGACGTGGGCGAGGGTGTTGATCACGACGTCATGGCCGCGGAAGGCGCGGGCGAGGTCGGTCGCGTCGAAGACGTCGGCGACCACGGCGGCACCGCCGCGGCCCTCGACGATCGGTACACCGGAATCGCGGCGGGTGATGCCTGTGACCTCATGCCCGGCGGCGACGAGCGCCTCGACGGCCTCCTGACCGAGCACTCCGGTGGCACCGGTGACCGCGATCCTCACGCTGACCTCCTCCGCTGAGGGCCGTTCCCCGGCCCTCGCGCTGACTTCCCTTGGGAGGTCCGAGTCTAGGGGACCGGCGCTGGTCCCCGCGCCGCCGATGGTCTCTGTGGCTCGGGCGGCACCATCGGTCCGACGGTCTCACCTTTCACCGCATGATCGACCTGGAGCTGTTCCCGTTCCGTGCGGAGGGAGTTAAGTCCCCGATAGTGGTGTAGCGCGG